>CACZRQ010000099.1 GCA_902783615.1 uncultured Bacteroidales bacterium
AAGGTTACGGACGCATTTATTGGACAGAAGACAACAACGCTTGGCAGAATTGGGCTGGACAAGCAGGACTGAGCCTCAGCTTGCACAAGGGCTCTTCGGAGTTGGCATTCTACACCCGCGGCCTCGCCCTTCAGCGCTACCAAGCCTTCTACTTCGAGACCATGCAACGCGCTTTTGCCCAGTACACCCGTCCTGCTGAAATCGGGCTCCGCCTACATTGTGCTTTCTGACTTATTTCCATCAATTGGTACCTTCATTCCAACGGATGTGGGGCCAGTTTCATCAACGAGAAGGATTCTTATCATAATTGGGCTTTCAGATTTGATGTTTTCGGTACAAAATTTGCTTTATTTTCTTATTGTGCACAAAAAATCCATGAAAAAAAGGAAAACATCTCCTGAGAAGAGGATGGTCTGAGATTTTTTGTGTATATTTGCGGCCGAAATAGCAGATAATGAACGTTCCAATAGAAAGAATAGTAACGATATATCATTTTTTAATGCCTACTCGATTATGAAGAAGTATTTTTTCCTTTTGCCACTATTGGCACTGCTGGGCTGCACAACGCCCCAGGTTGAGAATCCCGTACTGACCATCGAGGGTGGTCAGATTCAAGGCGTCCAGGCTGAGAATCCTGGCGTCTTCGTCTATCGCGGCATCCCCTATGCCGCAGCTCCCATCGGCGACCTACGCTGGAAAGCGCCCCAACCCGTAGTGGCATGGGAAGGCATTCGCATCTGCGACAAATTCGGTCATCCCGGCTATCAAGCCGTTCATTATCCTGGTTTCTATGCCTCGGAGTGGGGTTATGGTGACGAAGCTCCTTACAGTGAGGACTGTCTCTATCTGAACGTATGGACGAAAGCTCCAGGACAGGTAGACAAAAAACTGCCCGTGGCACTATGGATTCACGGTGGTGGCTACCGCGAGGGCTGGGGCTCTGAGCCTGAGTTCGACGGTCAGGAGTGGGCCTTGAAGGATGTGGTGCTGGTCAGCATCAACTATCGTCTGGGCATCTTCGGATTCATGACTTATCCAGAGCTGTCGACAGAAAGTCCCAATCACGTCAGCGGCAACTATGGTATCCTTGACCAAATCCAGTCGCTGAAATGGATTAAGGAGAACATTACCCAGTTCGGCGGTGACCCCGACAACGTGACCATCTTCGGACAAAGCGCCGGAGCAGGAAGTGTGCGAACACTCTGCGAGAGCCCGTTGGCACGCGGATTGTTCCACAAGGCCGTAATTATGAGCGGAGGCGGCATCAACGTCCCTGCCAAGGACGGCGAGGAAGCCAAGCCCGCCACACCCATGATCCGCTTCTTCAACTACATGCCCACGCTGGCTGAAAGCGAGGCTGAAACCAGGACCGTGATGGACTGGGCCGGACTCACTGATCTGGAAAAACTGCGCCACGCCTCCACGGAAATCATGTACACCGTAGGCACCTTATATAATATGGTGAACAAGAGCGATCTCTTCCTCATGCAGCGCCCTATCGTCGAGGGTTACGTCTGCACCAAGACCTTTGACGAGGCCACTCGCGAGGGAACCATCGCTGATATTCCTTATATGATTGGTTACACGCTGAACGATATGGGCAGCATGGCACCCGGCATCGCAGAATTCTGCAAAGTGCGTCAGGAGCAGGGCGGTAAGGCTTGGGCCTATGAATTTGCACGTCCCCTACCCGACGATGGTAAACATCCTGAGATCACAGACCGCCTGAAGGGTGCCTTCCACTCTTCCGACCTCTGGTTCGTCTTCAAGTCTTTGCAGCATTGCTGGCGCCCATGGACACAAGGCGACTGGGATCTCGCAGAGAAGATGCTGACAGCCTGGACGAACTTTGCCAAATACAGCGATCCTAACGGAGAGGATGGCCAAGCCCTTGGTTGGACTCCCTGCACCGCCGAGAACCCACAGTTCATGCTCTTTAAGCTTAACGATCAGGACGCCGAAGCCTCTGAAATGGGTGAGCCTATCCTTCCGGAACCTATGCCAGCCCCCAGCCGTTAAGACTTTGTTGTTTTGATAACCCTTTGTTAATGATATAAGAAATGAAGAAGATTGTATCTATAATACTTCTCTGCCTGTTCACTTCTATTGGCACGCAGGCACAGGTGTCATCGAACCCTTATAAATTCCTCGGAAACATTACCACCACCTACAATGTGGATGCTGGTGGAGGCGTTCCTAATTACTATACACTTTGGAACCAGATTACCTGTGAAAACGAATCGAAATGGGCTTCTGTTGAGGGCAACAGAGGGAACTTCAACTGGGGTTGCGACAAAGCGTTCAACTATGCCAAGCAGCACAACTTCACCTATAAGTTCCATGCTCTGGTCTGGGGTGCTCAGTATCCCGGATGGTTGGAGAGTCTTTCACCCACAGAGCGTCTGGCTGCTCTCACCAACTGGTTTGACAAAGCAAAGGCAAAGTACAAGACTCTGCCCATGATTGACGTTGTCAACGAGGCTGTTGGTAATCACCAAGCAGGTAACCCCATGATGAAAGAGACGCTGGGTGGCGGCGGCAAGACGGGTTATGACTGGCTGATTAAAGCCTTCGAAATGGCCTACGAGCGCTGGCCGGATGCCATCCTCATTTATAACGACTACAACTCCATCCGTTGGGATCTCGACAACTACATCGCATTGGTCAAGACTTTACGCGATGCCGGTGCGCCCATCGATGCCTATGGAAACCAAGCGCACGAGTTGAAAGGCATCAGTGTTAGCGAATTGAAGAACAGTTTAAAAAGACAACAGGATGAATTGAGCATGCCGATGTTCATCACAGAATATGACATCTCATCGACTAACGACGAGGAACAAAAGAAATATTATCAGGAACAGATTCCCGTCATGTGGGAAGCCCCCTATTGCGCTGGTGTCACCCTTTGGGGCTATGTTTATGGCAAGACGTGGACGGACGACGGCAAGGGATACTCTGGTATCTACAAGAATGGCCAAGAACGGCCGGCTATGACCTGGCTGAGAGAGTACATGGAAACCGATGCTGCCAAGAACGCCGTGGGTCCCCTTCCTGGCGCAAAGAAAGAGGCGTCCATCTATATTCGCCCTGCTTCGATGCTAACAGCCAAGGGCGATGTATTGCCCATCAAGGTACGTGCCCGCCTGGCCACCAAGACCATTGAGAAGGTGGATTTCTATGTCAACGATGAGTTGGTGAAGACGATGACCGAGGAGCCTTACATCGTAGAATACACCCCGAGCAAAACAGGTTGGAACAACACGAAGGCTGTGGTCACAGCTACTGATGGTTCCACCTATGAGCGTTATGGACGCTTCAACGTGACGAACTCAAGAACCTCTCGTTCTCCTTACAACGACGTTCTTCCCGAGATTCCCGGCATGTTTAATATTATTGAATATGACAAGGGCGCTTCTGGTGTTTCCTACAACAATGCCACACGTAGCACCAGTTCTGCCATGAAGGACGGTCAGTGGATGGAGTACACGGTCGACGTAAAAGAGGACGGCTTGTATTCGTTCGACGCTACAATAGCTACGGCAAAGACAGGTGGTATGTTCCACCTGGCTGAGTACGGCTTCGATAACCTGACGTACCTCACCGAGTTCGTGGATGTCCCCAAGACAGGTGGTGTCAACTCATGGAAGACGCTGCACGGACGCTTACAGACGAAGCTGACGGCCGGTCAAAAGGTGCTGACACTGCTCATCGACAAGGGAGGCTACTTCATCAAAGACATCACCTTAACCCGTTATGAAGAAGGCGAAGGTATGTCCTGCAGGATGAGAGCCTTCAGCGGCAAGTTCGGTGTTGGAGATATCATTCCTGTACAGTTAACTGCCACATCAAGGAACAGTCCTATCAGTCGTGTGAGTGTATATGCCAACAACCTGCTGGTAGGCACTGCCACCGAAGAACCTTATGTAGTTAACTTCGTACCAGAAGAAATGGGTACATACGTGATCAAGGCTATTGTCACCGCTGAAAACGGTGGAGAGAAGATTTCGGCCGAGCGCAAATTGGAGATTACCAGCCCCACGCCGTTAGCAATTCATACGGTTCAGAGCGACGCTTCGAGCACCCTCTCGTCTGACGTCTATACGCTGCATGGCGTGAGAATCGGCTCGAAGGAGCAGTGGAACAACCTGCCCGCCGGCCTATACATCGTCGACGGTAAAGTACGTGTAAAGAAATAAAGATCATTGTAGGGACTTCTTGGAATCAGGAAGTCCCTACTTCAACCTGCAATTATTGTTGAAAGAATGAAGCGTTTTTCACTTTTCATTTTTCATTTCTCACTATTCCTTTTTCTTTTTGTTAGCACTGCGTTAGCCGACGAGCGCACTATCGACATTAGTGGCAACAACACCTCTGACAGCTACAAATCCTACAGTCAGAGCTTCTCTCTTCCTGCCTCGGACACTGTTAACGTGAAGATGGCACGTTACTGTTATTTTTCTTCCACCATCAGCGGCGCTGGCCGACTCAACCTCTATGCAGGTGGCGAACGCTGTTACCTCGGCACGGAGAAGGGCAAAGCGTGGCCTAACTGGACGAATTATAAGGGCGACGTGCATATCTATCCCTTCCCAGAGAATGCTTCTGCAGGATTCTATGGGGTGGTGCTGGCCCACGGCGGCAAGAGTTCCACTGCCGAGAACGCACTCGACGACGCCAAGTCGGGCAAGTTGAACCCGTCAATGGCCAACAACCACGTCACCCTGCACAAAGGAGCCACCATCTGCTGCGAGGCGAATACGTCTGGCGCAGGTTTTCGAATTGGTCATCTGGACACCGAAGAGGGTTCTATACTACAAGGCTATATGAAGAAGTCGCGTGCCGCCTATTATCTTCTGGGTGGCCTGAACACAGACTTCACCATAGCCGGTACCATCAAGCCGTCAGACTATGACGACGCCACACTCATCGGCATTGTCAAGGAAGGTACAGGCACACTGCGAATCACCGGTAACGACAACTATGTCAGCGGTGCCTTGCGCATTCATAGCGGTCGCGTGCTGGTCAACAATGACTGCAGCAAGGCCAAGCAAGGGAAGAAACGCGGTGGTCTGGGAGCAATGCCAGATGCTAACCAAGCCATTGCCTACGTCTTTGAAGGCGGTATCCTCGGCGGCACGGG
>CACZRQ010000100.1 GCA_902783615.1 uncultured Bacteroidales bacterium
TCCATTCAATTTCTTCTTACATCCCAGAGAAATATTTCAGGAGGGGGACGAGCATGAGGGACTGAACGAACTCACCTCGGGAAATCATGGCTTTCACCTCCTCTTGGGGGAAGAGATAGACCTCAATGTCCTCGGTGGCATCGAGGTGTTGCTGGCTAATCTTCTTAACACCAGTGGCTAAGAAGCAATGGGTGATGTTGTTGGTGGTACTTGGATTGGCCGAAATCTGGGCTATCTCACGCCACTGGCCACCTCCATAGCCGGCTTCTTCCAAGAGCTCACGCTTGGCAGCTTCAAGGGGCTCCTCACCTTGCTCCACCACTCCTGCCACAATCTCGAAGTTGGTTTGCCCCAATGCATGACGGTATTGGCGCACCAACACCATGTCGCCATCTTCGGTGATGGCCGTAACATTAATCCACGTGGGATACTCCAACACATAATACTCAGGGTTGACGCGTCCGTCGGGCAACTCCACTACATCTCGCCTGGCCGTGAGCCAAGGTCGCTTAATCAGATATTCGGAAGAAAGAATCTTCCATTTCATGTCGTTCATATTCTTTCCAATTTTTTCGCAAAGATACGGAAAAAACTCCTCATTCCCACATCTAATTGTTAATAAATATTAAAGTTGGACGTTTTTGAAAGAAAACATAGGCTGTGGAGGTTGCCAATGAAACTTAAATCACTAACTTTGCAAAGTTACGTATGAAACCAACATTATATTAATATATGAAAAAGAGTTTTTTATTAGGATTGCTCCTTAGCACATGCATCATGGCACAGGCTGGTGGCTTGATGACCAACACGAATTATCACATTGCTTTCGACCGTATGATGGCCCGTGGTGCCTCGTTCGACATCGATGCAATTTTCTCCAACCCTGCAGGTTTGGCTTGGGGACACGAAGGTTGGCAACTTTCACTCAACTTCCAGAAACCCTGGCAGTATCGTGACATTAAAGCCAATGGCATTCTTTACGAAGGCAAGGCATCGGCTCCCATTGTGCCTGCCCTGTTTGCTTCCTACAAGAAAGACCGTTGGGCTATCTCGACCATGATAGGCATCGTGGGTAGTGGTGGTTTTGTGGAATACAAGAACGGCGTACCGATGTTCAACGCACTGATTGGCAACACCATCTCGCAGTTGACCGGTGGTTTGTCGGAAGTAACGCAAGGAGCCATTCCTACCATTACGCCCGACCAGTATGGCTTCGACTCATCGATGAAGGGTAAACAATATATATATGGTGGACAGGTGAACTTCACTTATAAATTTACCAACAACTTTGCAGGTGCCGTTGGCTTGCGTGCCAATTACTACGATGGTTACTATCGTGGCCACGTGATTGCCGACCACAACAGCAAGGGTAACTTGGCTAAACTGTTGTTGGATGTTGACCAGAAGGGTTGGGGCTTCACCCCAATCATTAGCCTGAACTTCCACCAGGGTCCGTTGACATTGGCTGCCCGTTATGAGTTCCGTACGAAGATCAGCACCAAGAACGATACCAATGTGTTGGAAGCTGCCCTGAATACCGACGAGATGGTTACAAAGCCATTAACTCAACTGGTGATGGCTGGTGCCATCAGTGCTGAGCAGGCTACTGCCATTGGCACTGGTATCCAGCAGAAGATGGGTGGTGGCTTCGATGCCTACACCGCTCCTTATCAGGATGGTGCCAAGACGCGTTACGACATGCCTGCATTGCTCACATTTGCAGTGGGTTATGAGTTTACTCCGAAACTGAGGGCTACCCTTGAGTATCATTTCTTCGACGATAAGAATGCCAAGATGGCAAACGACCGTCAGAAGGAGTTGAAGCATGGCACGCATGAGTTCCTGGCTGGTATCGAGTATGATATCAACGAGAAGTTCACCATCAGTTGTGGTGGTCAGCGCACCGATTACGGTTTGAGCGATGGTTACGAGCAGGACACCTCTTTTGCTTGCGATAGCTATAGCGTGGGTTTGGGTGGTGCTTGGAATATCACGCAGAAGATTCGCCTGAATGCAGGTTATTTCTGCTCTATCTATTCTGATTACGAGAAGCAGGCAAGCTTTGGCAAAGAGGTCTTTTCAAGAACGAATCATGTGATTGGTCTGGGTATTGACTTCAAGTTCTAACGGTTATTGTTCCTAACAATAAATAATTGCTTCAGTCGAGAGCGACTACCTTCCAAGCGAGGATGGTGGTCGCTTTTTTTATCCTTATCGCGTACCTAAAGGCACGCAAAAATAGGGGTACCCCCAAAAAACAATAAAAGCCCGCTTGGAATGGGTTCCAAACGAGCCTCGTCAATTTAGTTTTGTTGTATCAGTCCTCAATTGTTTGTAAACATTCCTCTTACTTGTTCTGCAAGCCTCATGAACGGCGCTTGTTCAAATAAGACGAAAGCTCTGCAACCGAGATGTTTTTGGCAATGATCATACCATTCTCATCCAGTAAGTAGTTTGTCAGTCCGCCCTTCAATTCATATTTCCGGAAGAGCTTCGACTTTTCGCCGGCAGTATCCACCATGTTGGTGCCGACTATACCATCCTTACGAACCGTTTCACGGAAAATCGACTCATACTCGTCGAACGAAACGGAAACGTATTCAACCTGATTCTGGGCATCGGACTTGACCAATGCACGACTCAATTCAATGTTTCGGATGCGGGAGGGTGCATCGTAGGAAGCCCAGAAATTAACCAGTACACAGTTGCCATGCAACCCAGAAAGTCGTTTCTGTACTGGATTCAATGCATCGGAGGCATCGCTACTGATCACGAAATCGGGCGCATGTTCTCCAACGCTCAACCCTGTTACGGGTCTGTCTTTTTCAATAAATGATGTCAAGGAACTAATCAATAATACAACAAAAAACCATTTTACATAATGTCTCATGTAACCTGTTTTTAGTTAATACTAAAGTAAGATTCAACGACCGGAGCCGTTCGTTCTTATCATAATTTCTTCTCGAAATCGGGTGCAAAGTAAGCGTTTATTTTAATTACAACCAAAATTTTTATGTTAAATAACATGTTTTTGGTACTTTTTGGGGTGTTTTTGGGGTTTTATTGGGGAAAAACACCTAATTTTGCACCCGAAATTTTGAGGAGGCCAGAAATGAAATTTGAGGAACTTGATTTACATGATGACGTGCTGGATGCCCTTTGGGACATGCATTTTGAGGATTGTACCCCAATCCAGGAGCAGGCCATTCCTGTGTTGTTGGAGGGGCGCGACCTGATTGGTGTGGCTCAAACGGGTACGGGTAAGACGGCTGCCTACCTGCTTCCGGTGCTCGACAAGCTGGCCACCTGCGACCTGCCCGAGGATGCCATCAACTGTGTGATCATGGCTCCCACACGAGAACTGGCCCAGCAGATTGACCAACAGATGCAAGGTTTCTCCTATTTCATGAACGTGAGCAGTGTGCCCGTGTATGGTGGAGGCGACGGTGTGGCCTTTGCCCAACAGAAACGAGGACTGACGATGGGTGCCGATGTGGTGATTGCCACCCCTGGCCGATTGTTGGCACATCTGAGTTTGGGCTATGTGGATCTGTCGAAGGTGAGTTTCTTTATCCTCGACGAGGCCGACCGAATGCTCGACATGGGTTTTCACGATGACATCATGCAGATTGTGAGCTTCTTACCTAAGTGGAGACAGACCATCATGTTCTCGGCCACCATGCCCGACAAGATTCAACAGTTGGCTAAGAATATCCTGAACGACCCTGTGGAGGTGAAGATTGCCGTATCGAAGCCTGCCGACAAGATTATTCAGGCGGCCTACATCTGTCATGAAACCCAGAAGCTGAACATCATCCGCAGTCTGTTTAAAGAGACCAAGCCTGAGCGAGTGATTATCTTCGCCTCGAAGAAAGTAAAGGTGAAGGAGTTGGCTAATTCATTGAAGAACATTGGGTTGAATGCAGATGCCATGCATTCTGATTTGGAGCAGTCGCAACGTGACGATGTGATGTATCGTTTCAAGAGCGGCAAGATTGATGTGCTGGTGGCCACCGATATCCTCTCAAGGGGTATCGATGTGGATGATATCCGTTTGGTGGTGAACTACGATGTGCCCAACGATGCAGAGGACTATGTGCACCGAGTGGGAAGAACTGCCCGAGCCAACAACGACGGTTTGGCCCTGACGTTTGTGAGCGATGATCAACAAACTGATTTCAAGAAGATTGAAGATTTCCTGAATAAGACCATATACAAGATTCCCGTACCCGCAGAATTGGGTGACACGCCTGTGTATAACCCCAAGAAGAAGTCACATGGCAAACAGCCTTCGGCTCAACAGCCAAAGAAGAAAACGTCCAAAAAGAGTTTTAAGAAGTAATAATTCAAGTTTCTTAAGTGATGCCTTTAGGCATTGCCCCTATCGCATACCTAAAGGCATGCTTTTGGTTGGTTGTTCCTGTCAACCAGCCGTTGAAACGGCTGGCTACCCTTATCTAACCCCTATAGGGGTTAGCCCTATCGGGTAGGGTGATCAAAAACGGGATAAGTTTGCATGTATTCTTAGAAGCATCCAAAATTTGAGATTGTATCTTGCATGATATTTATAACGCTGAAAGCGTTACCTCATAATAGCCGTGGGTTCGAGCGTAGCGAGTACCTACGGGATAGGATAAATTAAAAAATATCGACCCTGAAGGGGTCGCCCAGCATCATACAGGGGCACTCTTTCAGAGTGCAATTATAAATGCATCATCGTGTTCCGCAGGTTCTACGAACCCGCGGCTATTATGAGGTGACGCTTTCAGCGTCATATATATCCCGTTTCTTGAACACCCTCCAGGGCTATAAATATTAGTCTCTTTCCGGGACTTGAAGTAAGAAATCATGATTGTTCAGTCACAATCTCTAAGTTACCTTGGGGGGAGATGTTGAGATTCATGTAGTAAGAGACGAAGGTGTCGGGAACCGTCAGGATAGCCCTGTAATGATAGCCATCTTCATCGACACCCATGAAATCCATATCGGAGAGGATGACCGACGACAACACCTCTGGTTCGATGACATCGGCAAACAGTTGCTTATTGATATCCCTGCCATAGAGCTCCTGTGCCCCCTGATACACACAGATGTGGATGATGTTATCGTAGTACACCCGTTCGAAGCCAATGCCCATTTCATCGTACACCGTGCGCACCACTTTATATTTAGTGGGGTTGATGAACACATAGCCTCGATATCGCACATCGTTAAACATGATGATGCTGTCCTTCTCCATCTTCTCCTGGATAACGCTCAGCATCTCAACACTTTGGTCGGGATGAAAGGCTAACTCGTCGTTCTCATCCTCCGAACGGTAAAGCTTCATCACTTCTTCGGTATCGGTTTGCATCCAGAACGTATTCTCGCCCTGACGCATAATCTTATAGGCTATGGTGTCTTGTCCCAAAAAGTAGATGGAATCGCGTATAATCTTGAAAGCCACTGGAATGGCATTGGGGTCGGTGTAATGAATCGAGTCGCCTTCAACGAGGAAAACGGGCATATCGGAAGCATCGTCGAGCCACACGCCCTGAAACAGTTGCTTGGCAACAGGGTCGTCCGACATGCGCAACAACCTACTGCCACCTTCACGACAGGAAGTCAGCACCACCAAAAACAGAACCAGGATGTAGTTCGCCATTCTCATATCACCACTCAATTCATAGTATGTGCTGCAAAAATACAAAAAATTTTTGATAGTATGAAAAAAAACGCTTAACTTTGTCTTCAAAATGAATGAACTGGCTCGACATATTGCCTCATTGTTGCTGGAGAATGATTGCGTAATCATCCCAGAATTCGGCGGTTTCATCGCTCATTACACCCCTGCACAACAGATGGAAGAAGAACATTTGTTCTTGCCTCCGATGCGTGTGGTGGGCTTCAATCCACAGTTGCGCATCAACGATGGGCTCCTGGCACAGTCGTATATGTCGGTTTATAGCACCACCTTCCCCGATGCCGTGAAGATGATTCAGCAACAGGCCAAGGAACTCTCCTCGTCGTTGCATGAAACCGGATGTATGGAACTGGAGAATGTGGGCGAACTGCATTTCAACATTCACGGCAAGTATGAGTTCACGCCTTTCGACAACCGCATCTCCACCCCCGACTTCTATGGTTTGGATAGTTTCAAAATGCAGGAATTGAAGGACTTGCAACCGATGAAGGAGGAAGAGGAGATGCATGTGGTGAAGCCAGAGATTCAGCAAACGGTTGTGACCGAACAGACGGAAGAACCAACAGCCACCATCATTCCAATCGAGCCTGATCACGAGGAATCATCTGAGTTGAAGCTCCCCAAGGGGCCTAAACAGGAGAAAGCCAAGGAAGTAAGCATGCTTAAGTATTGGAACTATGTGGCTGGTATTGCCGCAGTTGTGCTCTTCATCGTGGGGTCAATCTTCTTCATTTCTCCTTTCAAGAGCTCTGGCATCAGCAACACCGAAGCAAGTGTCTTGCCGAAGGAGATGTTGCAGGAATCGTTGGCCATGAGCTCGATCGTGACGCACCAGGTGGAAAACAATCAGGCAAAGCCATCAGACATAAAGGATATTACGAAGGAGAATCTTACGGAAAACACCTCAACTTCAACGGTTGAGACTTCAACGGAAACCCCATCACAGGGCAATGCCGTTGAAACCCCTACTCCAACTCCTACACCAACTCCTACCCCTGCTCCTACCCAGAAGCTCTACAACGTGATTGTGGCCAGTGTGGGCAATGCAGAAGCTGCCCAGAAGGCTGCCGAGAACCTGATTCAACAGGGATATCCTCACGCAAAGGCCATTGTTGGTGAGGGGAAGGCTCGCGTAAGCGTGGAATCGTTCGAGAAGGAAGCCGATGCCTATCGTGCCATCCAAAGATATCAGGCAAATGGTCAGTTTGAGGCTGCTTGGGTGCTGAGGAGGTAACTCCAAATTTTCCTTTTTCCACTAAAACTAAACTATTTCTCTAATTACCCGAAAAAAAGAACAGTTTTTGTCCTCGCATTCGGTGTAAATGTGCTATTTTTGCACGTTATTATTTTGAAATAATTTGACTTTGAGATATGAAGAAACTGTTGTTATTTGGATTCTTTGCTTTGACAGTGGGCTCTACGCAAGCTCAATCGGTATATCTGTCGCTCGACAGTTGCCGAAACCTGGCCATTGCCAACAACAAGGAATTGCTGATTTCTCAAGAGAATATCAATGCCGCCCGTTACCAACACAAAGCTGCCGTTACCAACTACTTGCCTAAGGTGAGTCTGACGGCAGGCTATGTGAGGAGTCAACGTCAGGTGCAATTGCTCAATGAAGAGACGAGGGACAAGTTGGGCCAGATGCCAACGATGGTTTCTGCCTTGCAAAGCGAACTTCAGGCCAAAGCCCAGGCCATGGCTCAGGCAATGCCTCAGTTGGCTCCCCTCATTCAGTCGCTCTCCACCACCCTTGCCCCTATAGGTAGTGCATTGGCCAACGTGGGACCCAACATCCTGGAAGCTTTCAATACCGACAACCGAAACATGTTTGGTGGCGCACTCACCCTGTTGCAACCCGTATTCATGGGTGGCAAGATTGCCGCCTACGACAAGATTACCCGTTATGCCGAGCAACTGGCTACCACACAACATATTACAGGTATGGAGGAAGTGATTCTGAGTGTGGATCAGGCTTATTGGCAAGTGGTGTCGTTGGCACACAAACACCAGTTGGCCCAACAGTATCTGGCTTTGTTGGATCATTTGGAAAACGATGTGAACAAACTGATTGACAACGGTTTTGCCACCCGTGCCGATGGCTTGAGCATTGCCGTGAAGAAGAACGAGGCAGAGCTGACCCTCACCAAGGTGGAAGATGGCTTGAGCTTGGCAAAGATGTTGCTCTGTCAGATTTGTGGCATCGACCTCACCTCGGATGTGAAATTGGCTGACGAACAATCGGATAGCTTGGAGGTGGCTCCCGAATCGGCTCAGTTTGATATGCAAACGGCTTTCGACAACCGTTCGGAACTGAAGAGTCTGGAACTCGCCAATAAAATATATAAGGAAAAGATCAACGTGGCTCGTGCCGAACTGATGCCACAGGTGTCGTTCATTGGCAGTTACCTGATGACCAACCCCAACGTGTATAACGGTTACCAGAACAAGATGAAGGGATCGTGGCACGTGGGAGTGATGCTCACCATGCCCATCTGGAACTGGGGAGAAGGCATCTACAAGGTGAAACAAGCTAAGGCAGAGGCGAATATACAACGTTACAAACTGGATGATGCACGCGAGAAGATAGAATTGCAGGTGAACCAGTCGGCTTTGAAGGTGAACGAAGCCATCAAGCGTTACAACATGTCGGTGAAGAACATGGACAAGGCCGAAGAGAATCTGCGAACAGCCAACGTTGGTTTCCGTGAGGGTGTGATCCCTGCATCCACCACCTTGGAGGCCCACACGGCTTGGTTGCAAGCCCTGTCGGAGAAAATCGATGCGCAAATCGACATCAAGTTGACGGAAATCTATCTCCAGAAGGCTCTGGGTATTCTCGACCTGAACCATTCAACCCATTAATCACGTAAAACAAAAAAATACTATAACAATGAAAAGCAGTGAAAACAAAGACATTATCTTGGCAATCATCACCTTGGTGGCCGTTATTGTAGTAGTGACAGGCGTGGGATTCTTCATGCTCCAGAAAGGCCCTGAAATCATTCAAGGAGAAGTGGAAGTGAGTCAGTTCAGGGTATCGAGCAAGGTTCCTGCACGAGTGATGCGCATGTTGAAGCAAGAAGGCGACCAGGTGAGCAAGGGCGACACCTTAGCCATTCTGGAAGCTCCCGATGTGGAAGCCAAACTGGCTCAGGCAGAGGCTGCTACGGCTGCGGCAGAGGCACAGAACGCCAAAGCCATCAATGGAACGCGTCAGGAACAGATTCAAGGTGCCTACAACCTGTGGCAGAAGGCCATCGTGGGTGTAGATATCGCCAAGAAGACCCTCGACCGAGTGAAACGCCTGCATGAGGAAGGTGTGATTGCCACCCAGAAGTTGGACGAAGCTTCGGCTCAATATGATGCTGCCGTAGCCACGGAAAAGGCTGCTCAGTCGCAGTACGAGATGGCCGTCAATGGTGCCCAACGTGAAGACAAGGCGGCAGCTGCTGCGATGGTAGCACGTGCCAAAGGTGCTGTAGCTGAGGTGAATGCATACATCGATGAGACTTTCCTCCTGGCTCCCTGCGATGGTGAGGTAACAGAGACCTATCCTCAGTTGGGCGAACTGGTGGGCTCTGGCTCTCCCATCATGAGCATTGCCATGATGGAGAATAAATGGGTGACATTCAATGTGCGAGAGGATCTGCTTTCAGATATCCAGCAAGGTCAGACCGTAACGGCCTTCGTTCCTGCATTGGGCAACCGTGAGATCAACCTCCAGGTGTATTACCTGAAAGACCTGGGCACCTATGCTGCCTGGAAAGCCGTGAAGACAACTGGACAGTATGATCTGAAGACGTTCGAGGTGAAAGCCCGTCCTACAGAACAAATCGATGGCCTGCGCCCCGGAATGTCCGTTATTTTGAAGAAATGATAAATAGTCAATCGTTGATAGTTAATGGATAATTGTCAATCGTCAATGGTCAATGGTCAATGGTCAATCGTCAATCGTCAATCATAAAAGTCTTCAAGCGTGAGTGTAAACGCCTGACATCCGACTGGATTTATCTGTTCGGCATGTTCGTTGCACCCGTTATGGCATTCATCTTCTTCGCCACCATCATGAAGGAGGGATCGCCAACGGAATATCCTGTGGGTGTGGTGAATATGGACAGTCAGAGCACCACCTCCCGCAACTTGGTGCGCACGCTCGATGCCTTCCAGATGTCGAACATAGTGGAACATTTCACCGACATTGCCCATGCGACTTCTGCCATGCAGGAGGGCAAGATCTACGGATTCTACTATATTCCAAGAGGTTTCTCTCAGGATGCCAACGCCCGCAAACAACCCAAGCTGTCGTTCTACACCAACAATTCCGTGTTGTTGGCAGCATCGATGGGCATGAAGGATTTCAAGATGGGAAGCGAGTTGGCCAAGGCTTCGGCACAACGCCAGGTGCTGAGAGGCAGAGGCTATACCGACGAGCAAGCCGTTACGTTGATACAACCCATCACCATCGATGTGCATCCCTTGGGCAACCCTTGGGTAAACTACGGTATGTATCTGAACAACATGCTCTTGCCTGCCATCATGATGATGATGATTTTCCTGCTCACCACCTATGCGATGGGCGTGGAAATCAAAGAAGAGACGGGACGCGAATTGTTGAGCCTGGCCAACTATAACATCGTCAAGGTGGTGATAGGCAAGCTGTTGCCACAAACCTTGGCGTTCATCCTGTTAGGCTTCCTCTACCTTGCCATCCTGTATGGCTACCTGCACTATCCCCTGAACAGTGGCATCTGGCCTATGGCATTGGCCATGGTGCTCTTTGTATTGGCCAGTCAGGCAGTTGGCCTGTTCTTCATCTCCATGATTCCCACCCTCCGACTGGGCATGAGTGTGGCCACCCTGTGGGCGGTGTTGTCGTTCTCGATAGCAGGCTTCACCTTCCCCGTGATGGCGATGCATCCCACCCTGCAGGCATTGACGAACCTGTTCCCATTAAGACATTACTATCAGATATATACCGACCAGGCATTGAATGGCTATCCCATGAGCTACACCTCGTGGAGCTACTTGGCGTTATTGCTTTTCATCTTGCTTCCTTGGTTTGCCATCAAGCGTTTGAACAAGGCATATCTGTATTATAAATACATATCATAACACAATGAAAGGCAGTTTGTTTGACACAATAGTTGAAGGATTCCTTGATGTTGCTTACATCTGGAAAAGAGAGATGAAGAACGTCTTCAAAGACCAAGGTGTGCTGATTTTCTTCATCCTCGTACCCTTGGCTTATCCCCTGCTCTATGGCTTCATCTACACTCAGGAAGTAGTGAGAGAAGTGCCTGTGATTGCCGTGGACGAAGACCATTCTGCCTTGAGTCGTGAGTTCATCCGTAAGGTGGATGGCTCGCCCGACGTTGACATCATTGCCTATAGCACCGATATGGAGGAGGCTCGCTTGGGATTGCAAGAACACCAGGCTCGTGGCATCTTGCGCATCCCTTCAGATTTCAGTCTCAGCATCAACAACATCAATCATTGGCAACAGGCTCATGTTGACATCTATTGCGACATGAGTAGCATGTTCTACTACAAGGCTCTGTATCAAACCAGTACAGCTGTTTCATTGGAGATGAACAAAGACATCAAGGTGCAACGGAACAGCGCATTGACAACAGCCCAGGATGAGGAAATCAACACCACCCCCATCGATTACGAATACATATCGATGTACAATCCTACCAGTGGCTACGATGGTTTCCTCTTGCCTGCCGTGTTGATCTTGATTCTTCAACAAACCCTGGTGTTGGGCGTGGGTATGGCTGCAGGTACTGCGGTGGAAAAGAACAAGTTCCACTCATTGGTGCCCTACAACAAACACTATCATGGCACCATGCGAATTGTGCTTGGCAAAGCCCTTTGCTACATCATGGTCTATGCCTTGGCTTCCCTCTGGATATTGGTTTGTGTGCCCAAGTTCTACAGTTTGCCACAAATCCCCCATCCCATGGACCTGATGTGGTTTGTAACGGCATACGTACTTGCCATCACATTCTTTGCCATGACGGTGTCGGTCATGGTGCGAGGACGCGAGAAAACCATCATCCTCTTTGCCTTCATGTCGGTGCCTCTGCTCTTCATCAGTGGCATCTCTTGGCCAGGTAGTGGCATCCCTGCATTCTGGAAAGTCGTTTCCTACCTTTTCCCCTCTACCTTCGGCATCAATGGGTTTGTTCGCATGAACACACTGAGCGCAAACCTCAACCAAGTTGCCACTGAATATCATGCACTTTGGCTTCAAACGGGCATTTACTTCATCATCACCTGCCTGGTGTATAGGTGGCAAATTCTCATGAGCAAGCGTCGTGTTGTTCAAGAATACAGGGAGAAAAAGGAAAATAACAGATAAAAAGCCTGTTATACAACATCATTTTACGTTTTTGCATAAAAATTCTTTAAAAATTCTTTGTTTTATTCTACTAAAATATTATATTTGCGAAACTCTTAACTCAATACTTATATGTTATGTTAGACGTTACTAGATTCTTAAAACAGACCGGGATGAACAAACGCCAATTGGCAGAGAAGGCTGGTTTGAAGCAAGCCAACCTTTATTCTGGATTGCGTAACCCAACCTTGGCTACCATCAAACGAATTGCTGAAGCCCTGAACGTGACTCCTTCCGAACTATTGTATGACCAGGAAGACTTGAAACCGAGGACGACCAGAGAAAGATCCAGCAGGTTATCTCGCACGAAACTGAATGCCATTGTCATTTGTGGCGATAAGCATTACGAAGCTTCTACCCTTAAAGAACTTATAAACCTTTGCAGAAACTTGAAGAAAATTGACGCTAATTCTACAGAAGAGTAAACTTACCTAATTCGTGATGAAGAGGATTTGCCTGTGGGGATTACTATGCTTGTGTTACGGTACACTACTGGCACAACAATGGCCCACATCAACAACGGAAACCCATGCGGGTAGCCGGTGGTGGTGGTTTGGTTCTGCCGTTCAGGAACAAGAATTGAGTCATAGCATGCAAGAGATTGCCAATCATGGCATTAGAACGCTGGAAATAACCCCAATCTATGGGGTGCAGGGCAATGATCACAACAACATCAACTTTCTTTCTCCGCGCTGGATGGAGGTGTTACGCTTTGTGGAACAAGAAGGCGCGAGAGATTCCATTCAAATTGACATGAATTGTGGAACTGGATGGCCTTTTGGCGGTCCAACAGTACCATTGGAAGAAGCCACTTGCAGGGTGGCTTTTACTGCGGTTCCCCTCTTTGGAAACCGAAGATATGATATTCCCATCGAACTGACTGCCAGCAATATGCACGTGGCATCCACCACCGAAGAAGATGGAGAAAACACGTTGGAAACGGCTCTGTTGCTCAAATTGATGGCCTATAATCACCAAGGTCAGCCCATTGATCTGACTTCCCGTGTGAAGAATAACCGACTGAAATGGAAGGTTCCAAAAGGCAACTGGTTGCTCATGGGGTTGTATCAGATGCAGACCAAACAACCTGTAAACCGTGCGGCACCAGGAGGCGAAGGCTTGGTGATAGACCATTTCAGCCGTCAGGCTCTTCGCCACTACCTCGATCGCTTCGACGAGGCATTCGAATCGACCCACATCCCTTGGCCAAACACCTTGTTCAATGACAGTTATGAAGTGTATGGTGCCGATTGGACACCCACTCTGCTACAGGAATTCGAACAACGGCGAGGCTACAAACTGGAAAATTACCTGCCTGAATTGCTCTTAGACCAACGATATGGCGATAAGGAGATTGCCGATGTGTTGATAGACTATCGCCTCACGCTCAGTGAGATGCTGCAAGAGAACTTCACCGAGCAATGGGTGGATTGGGCACACAGTCATAGGGTGCGCACCCGCAACCAGGCACATGGATCGCCTGCCAACCTCATCGATGTGTATGCCTCCGTGGATATTCCTGAAATTGAGGGATTTGGACTCTCCGACTTCGGCATAAAAGGTTTGCGCACCGACCCAGGCAAGACCCGCAAGAACTATAGCGACCTCTCGATGTTGAAGTATGCCCCATCGGCCTCACACATCACAGGTAAGCGTCTCACCTCTTGCGAGTCATTCACTTGGCTTACAGAACATTTCCGTACGTCGCTCTCCCAACTGAAGCCTGACATGGACTTGATTTTCTGTGCTGGAATCAACCGAATGCTGTTTCATGGCACCGCCTATTCACCCCAAAACGACCCTTGGCCAGGATGGAAATTCTACGCTTCCATCGATATGTCGCCCACCAACACCATCTGGCGTGATGCCCGTTGGTTTATGGACTATGTGGAACGATGCCAGAGTTTCCTGCAATGGGGTCAATCCGACAACGACTTCCTGGTGTATCTGCCCATCAGAGACCTCTGGGCTGAACGTCGAGGCGACTTGCTGATGATGTTCGAGATCAGCAACATGGACAAGAATGCACCCGATTTCATCGATGCCGTTCTGCAAATCGACAAGCTGGGTTACGACTGCGATTACATCAGCGACAAGTATCTGCTCACCACCACCTATCAGGATGGGATGTTGCAAACAGAAGCCGGCACCCGTTACAAAGGTCTGATCTTGCCCCACGTGAAACGCATGTCGGATGAATTGCGAGCCCACATAGAACGCTTGAAAGCCCTGGGAGCCCCCATCATCGATGGCATAGATGTGGCTGTAATGCAACGCTTGGCCAAGGCGGAATCCATGAAGAGGGACTTAAAGTTAAATGCCGTTAGAATGAGCAATGAGCTTGGATATCACTATTTTATTGCCAACCTATCTCCAGAAGACAGGTGTCAATTCGTACCCTTGGCTGTCGATTTCCAAAGTGCCATGTTGTTCGATCCCCTCACTGGCAAACGCTTCATGGCTGAGGTCAACGAAAGGCATGAGGTGAAAATCGACCTGCGCTCAGGAGAGTCGATTATCCTGGAAACATTCAACCAACCAGTACCTGATTTAGGCGTGTATCGCATGAGGCCACAATACCAGGAGGCCATCGATTTGACCCCAGGCAATTGGGCCCTCAGTTTCATGGAAAGCGAGCCTGTTGTCAACCAAACATTCTCCTTGCAGAAGCTCACTTCCTGGGAGCAGTTCCCCACCCTACAAACGCTCATGGGCACAGGCGTTTACACCCGTCATTTCTCCTTGACTGAAGAAGAGGCTTCCCAACAATGGATGATTGATTTGGGCGATGTGCGTGAAAGTGCACGCGTGTATATCAACGGAAAGATGATTGGTTGCGCCTGGGCTGTGCCTTTCGTCTTGGATTGCCAGGATGTCCTACAACCAGGCGACAACGAGATCCGCATCGAGGTGACCAACCTGCCTGCCAACCGCATTGCAGAGATGGACCGTCAACACGTTCCTTGGCGTAAGTTCAACAATATCAACGTGGTGGACATCAATTACGAGCACACTACCTACGATCAGTGGGAGCTTGTGCCAAGCGGTCTGAACTCTTCAGTTCTCTTAATACGCTACCACACAACGGAATAGCCAGCAGGAACGACAGCAGGTCGGCAACGGCTTGGGTGGCCTCCACCCCCTCCATTCCAAACAAACGGGGCATAATCAAGATGGCAGGAATGAAGAAAATTCCCTGTCTGGCAGCCGATAACACACTGGCACGTATGGGTTTACGAATGGTTTGCATCATCATGTTGCTATACATCACGATGGCACCCAAGGGATAAGTGAGCAATTGCCAACGGAAAGCAGCTGAGCCCACCCTAATCACCTCAGGATCATCACGGAACAATGCCACCACCTCTTCGGCATAAATCAAGCCAAACACGGCCACGATGCTCAGGAAAACCGTACCCACCTTCACGCAGAACCAGAAGCCCTCACGCACACGGCCATAGAGCTTGGCGCCATAACTGAAGCCACACAAAGGTTGGAATCCTTGTCCGAAGCCAATCAGTACCGAATTGATAAAGAACGACATACGGTTCACTATCGACATGCCTGCAATGCCTGCATCACCTCCCCACGAACCTGCGGCATAGTTCAAGAATATGGTGGCAATACTCCCCAAAGCCTGGCGAGTGAGCGACGGAGCCCCACCCCCAACTATCTCCTGGAACATATTCCACGAAGGCGTGAACTCCCTCAAATGGATGCGAAGGTTTCCTCCACGGAACGTCTGAATCAACTGAATGGTGAATGCAATCATCTGAGAGACAGCCGTTGCCAATGCGGCACCACTCACTCCCATATCGAACACGAAGATGAACAAGGGATCGAGCAGAACATTCAAGACGGCACCACTTACAATGCCCACCATCGCATAGGCTGCATTGCCTTGCAGACGCATCTGGTTGTTGAGCGTGATTTGTCCAGCCATGAACGGACCGCCACACAGGATGATCGACAGATAGCGTTTGGTATAGGGCAGAACGGTGGGCGTAGAGCCCAAAGCCAACGAGATGGGTTCCAGGAAAAGCAAGCCAACAACGGCTAACAAGCTGGAAAACAACACGGAATACACAAATCCCGTAGCCGCCATCTTGGAGGCGGCTTCCCTGTTCTTGGCACCCAACTGGCGAGAGATGTAATTGCCAGAGCCGTGACCAAAGAAGAAGCCCACTGCCTGGATGATGAACATCACCGAGAATACAACACCCACTGCCGCAGTCGATTGCGTATCTATCTGCCCCACAAAGAAGGTGTCGGCAATGTTGTAGAAGCTGGTCACCAGCATACTGATGATGGTGGGAACAGCCAATGTGCCGATCACCTTTGGCACACTTCCTGTGGTAAGCATCGTATAGCGGTCTTGTCGTTTCATGTAGGGTTTTAGTGAATAATGAATGACTGGCAATGAAGCATCATTGTAGATGGGACAGGACTTCAGCGATGGTTCCGCACTTTATCGTTTCCTGCCCCTTCAAACGCAGCATAAAGCAATCGGGCAACACTTGAATCACATCTTCACCTTCTGCTTCAACATCTCCTTGTATTCCTATACGTTTCAATGCCTTACACATCATCAAGAAACGTATGCCATCGCCCTCAATCCGCATCTTCCGGGTGTATTCGTTCTTCACTCGGAACAATCCAATCTCGGCATCGAACACAATGCCCTTGCGCGCAAAATAACTGTCCAAACTACCATCCAACGACAGGTCTTCGGGTGCGCCAATCCTTACCCCCTTCTCGCGATCCATCAGCCACAGTTTATCGGCAATCTGCAACGCCAACTCCAAATCGTGGGTCGAGAGGAAGATGGTCTTGTCGGTTTCCCTACTCAGGCGATACAACAGTTGCATCATCTCCACCTTACTGGGATAGTCCAGGAAAGCCGTTGGCTCATCTAAGTAAATCACTGGGGTTTCTTGTGCCAATGCCTTGGCTATCATCACCTTCTGTCGTTCTCCATCACTCAGGGTCTGAATCATCCTGTCGTGCAACGGCTCGATACCCACCAGCGCGATGGCATGATCCACCACCTGCTTGTCCTCTTGGGTCAGGGTACCCCAGAAGCCTGTATAGGGACTTCTTCCCAAGCCCACCAGCTCATCCACCGTCATGTTGCGGATATCAGGCTTCTCAGTCAGCACCACACTGATTACATGCGACAGCTCCTTGTCGCTGAATGTGCCTATCTCCTTCCCCTCAATCAGGATATCTCCACCAAGCTTGGGCTGGAAGGCTGATAATGTGCGCAATAGCGTACTCTTACCCACACCGTTTGCACCCAACAAACAAGTCAGTTCACCACTATAGATTGTGGCCGTGATGCCACTTGCCACCACCTTCACCTGATTTTTGCCTGTATATCCAATCGATAGGTCGCGAATCTGAATTGTTGCCTTATTTTTCATACTCATCACTCATTTATGTAAAAACGCATACAAAATTCGCTAAAAATAGTCAGTTTGGCAAACAATTTAATACATTTTGACTAAAAAATGGCTTGTTTTTCAGGAAAACAAATTAACTTTGCACCATATTATAAACTTTAAAACGCAAAAAGAGATGAAAAAAGTATTGTTAGTATTTGCATTGCTGGCAGTATGCATCAGTTACGCATCTGCACAAAATCAAGCTGACATCAAGTTTGACAAGACTGAACATGATTTCGGAGCCTTCTCTCAATCGAAAGGCACGGTAACCACAGAATTCACCTTCACCAATGTAGGCACCGCCCCACTGGTGATTCATCAGGCCGTAGCTTCTTGTGGTTGCACTGTTCCTGAATACAGTCAGGAAGCCGTGTTGCCAGGCAAGACTGGCAGCATCAAGGTCACCTATGATGCACGCGACAAATATCCTGGTCATTTCAAGAAATCTGTTACCCTCCGCACCAATGCCAAGACGGAAACCGTTCGTCTGTTCATCGAGGGAGAGGTGTTGGCTGACGTCAAATAACTGTACCTAAGATGAATACAGAAGAAATGCGTACGTCGTTGCCAGACAACGCCTATCGCGAACTAAAGCCAGGCGAGGTTTACAATCCGTTGATGAGCCCCGACAGGAACTATCCTGAGGTGAATGCATGGTCAGTGATGTGGGGCTTGTTGATGGCTGTATTGTTCTCGGCAGCAGCAGCTTACCTGGGTTTGCGAGTAGGCCAGGTGTTCGAGGCAGCCATCCCCATCGCCATCATTGCTGTGGGTATCTCCAGTGCAGCCAAACGCAAGAACGCCTTGGGCGAGAATGTCATCATCCAATCCATCGGAGCCAGCTCGGGTGTGATTGTGGCGGGTGCCATCTTCACCCTGCCTGCCTTGTACATCCTGCAAGAGTCTTATCCTGAAGACATTACCGTTACATTCACACAGGTGTTCATCAGCTCCCTGTTGGGTGGTTGCTTGGGCATCCTGTTCCTCATTCCTTTCAGGAAGTATTTCGTGAGCGAGATGCACGGTAAATATCCGTTCCCTGAGGCAACTGCCACCACGCAAGTGCTGGTGTCTGGCCAACAGGGGGGCAATCAGGCAAAGCCATTGCTCATCGCTGGTGTGGTGGGCGGTCTATACGATTTCATCGTCTCCACCTTTGGCTGGTGGAACGAGAACTTCACCACCCGTGTGGTAGGTTTTGGCGAGATGTTGGCCGATAAGGCAAAGCTGGTGTTCAAGGTCAATACGGGTGCTGCCGTGATGGGTTTGGGCTACATCGTAGGTTTGAAATATGCTTCCATCATCTGTGCCGGCTCGCTGGTGGTTTGGTGGATCATCGTGCCAGGCATGTCGCTCATCTGGGGCGATACCGTTCTGAATCAGTGGAATCCAGCTATCACGACAGCTGTTGGCGATGTGACTCCAGAAGAGATCTTCACCAACTATGCCAAGAGCATTGGCATCGGAGGCATCGCTATGGCAGGCATCATCGGCATCCTCAAGTCGTGGAGCATCATCAAGAGTGCTGTGGGCTTGGCAGTCAAGGAGATGGGTGGCAAGGCATCGGCAA
>CACZRQ010000101.1 GCA_902783615.1 uncultured Bacteroidales bacterium
ATGAAGTTGGGGTAATAGAAATCCATACACCAGCGTTTGCGTTGTGGCGGGAAACTGCCCAAAAACAGCACCCTTGCATGCTGAGGCCGGAAAGGCCGCAAGGGATGATACTCCACCCCATCCTTGCTCCGCGCAATGTTCTCGGTGTTCAGATATGACTGCATGGCTTCAAAACACAATGGCTTTGTGAAACATAGCGATTGGTAAGCTAATACACCGTTGCCAACCATTCTGCAAAGAAGAAATCATACACCCGATAGCCAGAATTGGATTGGGTAATCAGGTCGTTTTTCAGCAGCAACTTGACAGCAGCCTGCACCGAACTGGCAGAAACGAGGTTATGCTTCCTGATAAACTTTGCTGATGTAATGCTTTGTGCTACACCTTCTTTAGCAATGGCCTGCAACACCATCTTCTGTTTGGGAGGAAGATTTGAGAGCAAATCTTTGTAGCTCTGCTCTTGCGTCATGATAACATTCTGGCGCGCCTCATCAATCATAGAGGAAATGCAAGTACTGCCTACTGGAGTCAGGGCATACAGCTCATTCATCATCATCTGCACAAACCAGGTATAGCCATCGAACATCTTCCAGACCTTCTCAACCGCATCAGCTTCAACATGTCTGTTTCTTTCTTCAAACAAGGATGTGGAAAACTCCCTGTAAATGTCGATGGGAATGGGTTCCAGCCCCATACTGATGGCACTCTGATAGAAAGGCTTCGACGGGGAATTAAACATATTAGCCATCACATGGCGCTTGCTGCCAGCGAAAATGAACTGAGCCCGATGGCAATGCTGAATCTTGGTCCGCAGCAGAGCCTCCACATTCTTCTCGGCATATTCCCCAATCTGCTGGAACTCATCGATGGCAATGATGCAAGGCTTGTCGGCCTCATCAATGTAGGCAAAGATTTCGTCAAGTGTGGTCTGCGGCACTTGAATGTCGCCCAAGCCCAAGTCAAAAATGGGGGAACCATTCATGGCATCCAGCTTGAACCCCACGCGGAATGAAGTGATTATCTGAAAGAACTTTTCCTTCCACACCGTTGCCTGAGGCTTAAGCTGGGCGTAAATGGACTTTCCCAATGAATAGACAAACTCTGCCAACGATCTGGTGGCATAGATATCCACAAAGAAAACATGGTACTGCTCCTGAATGTCTGGCTGACTGAAGAAATGTTGAATCAAGCCCGACTTTCCAATGCGCCTTGGAGAAATAAGAGCCACATCTCTGCCGTTCTGTATCTGCTTACGAAGGAACTCGGTTTCCTCAGACCTGTCGCAGAAATAGCTGTCGGACAAATATTTACCTATCACAAACGGATTATTTACTACTTTCTCATCCATATCTTCCCCAAATTTTATTGCAAATATAATAATTATAATCATAATAAAGCTTCACGCCCTTCCTTTTTGGGATAATTTAACGAATTGTTGCACCCGCTTAATGTCACAAAGTTACAGGTCACAAGATTATAGGTAATTACAAATAAGAAGGCAGGGGTTTTGCTTACGCTTCACCCCTGTCTTCTCTCTCCTTCCCCCAGCTGGGCAACCTGCAAACGTGCGGTTAGAAAGCATGGATGCAGCTGGATACTCCTAAGCTGGTGGCGACGGCCGTCAGGATGGCCATCATGATTTGAACGATGAATTTCCAGGTTTCTTTCTTCATGATAGTTTCGTGTTTTAAATTGTTAGTTCATAAATCCGACATGCGGATAATCATTGACCCTTGAGGATAGATTTTACCCTGCGGATAGACAAGGGGGCAAGCCCCCTTGCTATGCTTTTCAGTCTTCGGTTGGGCCGTCATCACCGCCATCACCGCCATCGCCAGTGGTGCCGCCGTTGCCAGTTCCACCATTATCTACTGGAGTGATTGGAGTGGTGCCTCCGCCGTTGCCGCTGCCGCCAGCATTGCCGTTACCGCCTTCATTTTCACCGGTGTTGTCAGAGCCGCTACCACCTTCGTCATTGCCAATGTTCTCGGTGTCCTCAATGTCGCCGCCATCGCCGCTGGTAACGCGCTTCAGCACGTTGCCCTCTTCGTCCAGGCAAGTGATGTTGATACTGGTGTTCTTCAGCTCGTCCTTCACATCCACGCTGGGAGTGAACACGATGCGACGGGTGGTGATGAGGCTGGTCTTCACATCATCCAGATCCTCCACTGCCTTCGAGCGTACGCCGAAGCGCATGTGACCCAGTCCTGGCAGAGGCACGCTGTGACCCTCGGTTGCCCACGTGCGGATCACCTCGCCTGCCGCATCCCAAGCGGCCTTGATGACACCTGCGCTGATGCCAGAGTGGGTGCTGGCTTCCGCAAACACTTTCTTCTCAGTGAGGGAGGTGTAGAGCTCGGGGCGCATCACAAACTTCTTCACTCCCGGATTCTTGCCGATTTTAAGCACTCGGCGCTGTGCAATTACTCGTATTGCCATAATGTTCTGTTTTGTGTTAGTTAAACGTTAGTGTTAATTCTCGCAATTTCCAGACTTAATACGTGCACTTATTCCGTCCTTTCATTGACAGTGCAAAGATACCCTCTTATTCCCGCGCCTCCAAATCCCAAGGCCGATGCAAAGTTAAATTATGTTAATACAACACACCCCACCAATTGCTACTCTGTGACAAGTGATTTTGTGACATTAAGGTGGTTGCATAAAATAACAAATAATGTTTCGATTATATTTTATAATAATATAATTATATTATTATAAACCATTTTTCCGACTTTGTGCATGTGCTTATTGTCACAAAGTCGAATGTCACAAAGTTGGAATCCTCAAAACCGTAAAAAGTTAGCCAAAATGGTACACAACTCAAAAATTATTCTTATCTTTGCAAAAAATAGCGAGAGCAGTCTGCACTGCCCTTGCCCCAAGTAACCAAAACAGATAGAAGAATATGGTAGTAGTAACAGGCAGAGATTTTAGAGCCAACACCGCTAAGTATGTGGATGTGGCTTATCGAGGCGAGGACGTGGTGGTGAAATCACGCGCGGGCAGTTTCCGTATCGTTCCCATCAGCGAGGATGACATCGTGATAAACAAGCGCGATCTTTCAGCTGAACTCCGTGGCGCACTCTTAGAGGCCAAGGAGGCGATTGAAGGAAAACGGAAGTTGAACACACTTGACAGACTGATCGAGGAGTTGAAAGAAGACTCGAAACTATAGGGGGAATGCTGCATAGCATTTCTTTGTTTCATTAAATAATGTGTTTTTCTAAGATAAACCGCTTTTATCTCCCTAAGATTTTGTACCTTTGCATCGATTTTATTTAAATTGTATTTATGGGTAGTAATTAGATTTTGCCTAATTGATATGACAAAAGAAGGAATTGTTGAGTTGATTCGCAAGGAAGTGTCGGCAGGAAC
>CACZRQ010000102.1 GCA_902783615.1 uncultured Bacteroidales bacterium
TACGTTGGAAGGCGACATGCGCGATTTGCACAACATCGAGTTTGTTGACCAGAATCCAATCGGTAGGAGTACGCGCAGTAATCCAGTGACTTACCTGAAGGCATACGATGAGATCCGCAAGCTGTGGGCCGACCAGCCGTTAAGTAAGCAGATGGGTTACACCCCAGGCTATTTCAGTTTCAACAGCGAAGGTGGACGATGCGAGGAATGTAAGGGCGAGGGTACGATAACGGTAGAGATGCAGTTTATGGCCGACCTCACGTTCGAATGTGAGTCGTGTCACGGTAAACGCTTCAAACAGGATACGTTAGCGGTGCAATACCAAGGGATGAACATCTACGATGTGCTGGAGATGACGGTGAATCAGGCGATGGAGTTTTTCACCGAGCATAAGCAAAACAAGATTGTGAAGCGACTGAAACCGCTGCAGGATGTGGGGTTGGGGTATATCAAACTGGGGCAGTCGTCCAGCACGCTCTCGGGTGGTGAGAACCAGCGAGTGAAGTTGGCGTATTACCTAAGCTTGGAGAGTGCCGATCCTACCCTCTTCATTTTCGATGAGCCTACCACGGGGTTGCATTTCCACGATATCAAGAAGTTGCTCGACTCGTTCGATGCCCTGATTCGTCGCGGCCACACCATCGTGATTATCGAGCACAATATGGAGGTGATCAAGTGTGCGGATTATGTGATTGATTTGGGTCCCGAGAGTGGCGACAAGGGTGGCTACTTGGTGGCCTCAGGCACGCCTGAGCAAATTGCCCAGCATCCAGACAGTTACACAGGCAAGTTCTTGAGGGAGAAGCTTTAACATACTCCCAAAAGACTCCCCCTCTTAGTTAGAGGGGGTGGCGCGAAGCGACGGGGGCGTGTGTTCTCTCGGGATACAACATACTCCCTCCCCCCCTTCGGGGGTACTCCCCCTATCTAAGGGGGAGAGTCTTTGTAGGTCTCTTCTGCCTGTATTACTTCCGCTAACTAAGGGGGAGAGCCTTTTCACGTTGCTTCACTCCGGAAAATATGACGCTGAAAGCGTCACCCTTATAGTAGCCGCGGGTTCGAAGAACCTGCGGTTTACGTTGATACGTTTAATATTGCACTCTGAAAGAGTGCCCCAACATCATGCAGGGCGACGCTTTCAGCGTCGAACTATCTACTCACCGTTATCCGTAGGTACCGGCGTTGCCGGCACCCACGGCTATTATTCGGTGACGCTTTCAGCGTCATAAATTGCAAGCAAGATACAATTCAAATTTTGGATGCTTGCAGCGTCATAAATTACCTGCAAGATACAATTCAAATATCGGATGCTTGCAGCGTCATAAATTGAAATCGTTTTTTGCATGCAAAAATTATCCCGTTTTTGAACACACTACCCGATGTGGCTAATCACTACCGAAACTACTGTTACGGAAAAATATTATAAAGATCTTCCAGAATCCAGCGATAGAGGAAGAGCTGCTTGTATTCCACATTCTTGCGGAGCACCACCTCCACAGGCAGGGCACTGCGCTCATAACCCGTCAGCTCGTTGGCCAACTGCTGCTGATGAGCCGACTTCCTGCGGATGCGATCCTCCTGCTCCCTCCGCAATTGCGTACACACAGGGATGAGCAGCTTCATCACCACATTGTCGAGCAGATGATGCCCCTGAATAAATAAATAGGTGTTGTCGGGCGTCAGACCCAAATCCTTGAGTTTGTCTTTCTGTTCCTCCACCATCGGCACATAATCGGGAAAACGGGTTTTCCAATATTCAACCTCCACCTCCACCACATGCTGCAGTTTAGCCAATGCCTGACGGGGATTCTTGATGTTCACAATGTTCAAAGCCGTGTTCTCATTGAACCGTTTCATGGGGAAGGTACGCATGTCGTTGCAACGATAGAAGAACATATTCCACAAGAACAGCGGATAGATGATCTCGGAATACTCTTTCAGGAATAGATTGAAATCGAATATCTGATGGTCGTTCAACGTGGCTTGCACACACACCTCATGCAAGGCTCCGGCAAAGCACCAGTAGTTCTCAATGGCATAGCAGTAGGTTTGCAACACATACGGACTATCGTTCACCTTTCTGGACGATTCCGACACCCCTTGCATCAGGTAATCATAGTCGCTATCCACACAGGCAATGAGGTTCTTTCCCAACTGATCGCTCTGCAACGACTGCAGCAACACACTTTTCTTGCCATGCACCAGATTGCGCGAGGAAGCAGGCAACATCACCTCGAAATAGCGCTCCTCGTTCTCGAAATCGTTCAGGATGTCGCGCCAGAAGGCAATGTCGTCGTAACTCTCCACATACGCCACCACACGCTTGCGCTTCTTCTTGGGAGACAGCAGGCGGGCAGCGTCCAGATAGTCGGAACTGAGACTATGTCGAAGTGTTTTTGGCATCGATCAGCGTACTTCAATTTCTCGTGCAATCTCGCTCACCTCCGTCACAGCATCCATCCAGCCGTGCATGATGACCGCTGGCGAATGGGTGGTGAGAATGAGCTGGATATTGGGGTTCAACTCACGAATCATACCGATGAGTTGCTCCTGCCATTCAATGTGCAGCGAAGCCTCGGGCTCATCCATGAACAGCACACTGTGCTCGCCACAACGCAGCAGAGCGGTAAGCAGAATCACCAGCACGTGCTTCTCGCCAGCCGACAGCTGATAGGGCGTGATGGTTTCTCCATACTGCTTGAACGACAGTTCGTTGCTCTGACGGTCGATGTGTTTAGCTGTATAGCTGAACAGACTGTCCATCATATCCTGGAAACGGATTTTCGGTTTGGCCAGCTCGCCCGCCTTGGCCCGTTGCTCATCGCTGCCACTCAGCATGGCTATCATCTGGTTGCCGATGTTCACCTGATAATCCAGGTATCGACGTTGCAACAGATAGATCTGCCAGTCAATCTCCGTACGCACGGAAGGGTCGGCCATGCGGGCTGTGAAGTCGCCCTGCACCAGCGGACGGTCGTAGCTGCGAATCACATCGAAGGGGATATAGGTGGCATCCTCGTTGTCGAACCACACCTGCACGCCTCCGAAGGCTCCATCCTTCACACGACCCGAAGTCTGCTCCAGGTAAGTCACAGAGCGGTTCAATATGGTGGTCTTGCCCACTCCATTGATGCCACTCAGAATGTTCACATCGGGACGCAAGTCCCAAGCAATGTCATAGCGGTTCCACAGTGCGTGAATCTCTATGCGTCTGATGTAGTTCGCTTGAATTTCCATTTTTCTTAAATGAAGAATGAAGAATTAAGAATGAAGAATTATGAATTGAGAATTAACTGATAGATAATCACCAATTCTTAATCTTTTAGCAATTTAAAATAAGTGTCGAGCAGATGCTTGGCGGCCACGAAAGAAGTTTCCTGACCCTGCAGCACCCTTGCCTCCTCACCGGGAATCAAGCCCTCGATGGTGGGATTATTGTAGAAGCTGTTGCGCAACTGCTCGTTAATGCTCTCATACATCCAGTATTTGCTCTGCTCACTGCGGCGGTAGTCGAAATAACCGTTCAGCTTCACAAAGTCGATATACTTATACACCATGTCCCAAATCTCCTTGATACCCAGGCCATAGAAGCCTGAGTAGGTGAGCACCTGGGGAGTCCAGTGGCTCTCGGGTTCTGGAAACATGTGGAGTGCTGTGCGGAACTGACTGGCAGCCAGTTTGGCACGTTCAATGTTGTCGCCATCGGCCTTGTTGATCACAATGCCATCGGCCATCTCCATGATGCCTCGCTTGATGCCCTGCAACTCGTCGCCTGTACCAGCCAACTGAATCAACAGGAAGAAATCCACCATCGAGTGGCAGGCGGTCTCGCTCTGTCCCACGCCCACTGTCTCCACAAAGATCTTGTCGAAGCCAGCAGCCTCACATAAGATGATGGTCTCGCGGGTCTTACGAGCCACACCACCCAACGAACCAGCTGATGGACTGGGGCGGATAAAGGCCTTGGGATGCAGCGAGAGTTTCTCCATGCGGGTCTTGTCGCCCAAGATGCTGCCCTTGGTACGCTCACTGCTGGGGTCGATGGCGAGCACAGCCAACTTGCCTCCATACTGTTCCAACACATGGATGCCGAACACATCTATCGAGGTACTCTTGCCGGCTCCCGGCACACCGCTGATGCCCACGCGAACGGAGTTGCCTGCGTATGGCAAGCACTTCTCAATCACCTCCTGCGCCACCACCTGATGGTCGGGTAACACACTCTCCACCAGCGTTACAGCACGACTCAGAATGGTGACATCGCCTTTCAGGATGCCCTCCACATAGTCGTTCACTGACAATTGCCTGCGACGTGCATTCTTCTTGCGATAGGGATTCACAATCGATACCGGCTCCACGCCTGCATTCACCTGCAAGCCCTTATATTCTTCACTGTTTTCAGGATGATCCATCATAGTTATTGACGATTGACCATTGACGATTGAGCTACGCTCCAATTTCGTCGCGACTCGGCAAAGCTCAAGCAAGCTTGGCTCTGCGCTCGCTGCTCCGAAAAGTGACAATTGGTCTTTTAAGTTATTAATGTTTTATGTTAATTTCCACTTTTGGGTGCTGGTAGTCGTTGGTAATCAACAACACACGCAGGTGACGGCGATCCCTGTTGAGGATGTTCTTATCCACCGTTACCCTCAGCTTGGTAGTCTGCCCAGGCTCCAGCACATTCTTCTTCAAATCCACTCCGATGGCCGAGTTGAACACCTGCATCTTGAGGATGGCCAACGGCGACTTACCCGTGTTGGTCACCACAATGTCTTGCTTGGCCTTGGCTTTCTTTTCCAACAGCGAAGCAAAATCCAGTTCACGGGTAGAGAGTTCGATGTTTGGCATCTGCGCCTTCACCTCATCCGACAGCGAGCTGAAATCGGGTAAGAGCACCACCGACAGCGGCAGCTCGTTATCCTCACCCACCACATCGCCCGTAAAACGACTCAGATACACAGTGCCTTGCGTCAAACCATAGTCGGCCAGCAGGTCGGTCTCAAGGGTGAGCACTATCTCGCCATGCTCGTAAGGTTGCAGTACATTGGGCTCAGCCACCTGCGTCATATACGACGGCAAGTGCATCAGCACAGGCTCGTAAGGCCGGTCGCCCTCGTTGGCCACCCCTATGCGCATCACCGGATAGGTGCCTCGCTGCACATCGGGGAACGAAACCTCGGTCGTGTCAATCCTCACATCGCCAAACTTGTAAGGATGCGTGCGGGTGTAGTCCTTCACCTCGGTCATCACCTGCCCCGTAAAACGCAGTTGGGTCACATGTGGCTCAGCGTTGGTGTAAACGGTCACACCCTTGTCGAACGTGCCTAACAGCGTAGCATCGAAGGTCACGTTGATCTCGCCCCGCTCGTTGGGAGCAATCGGAGTTTCCGTCCATCGGGCCACCGTACAGTCGCAATCCGGCTGCACGTCAGTCAGCACCAACGGTTGGTTACCTGCGTTGGTAATGGTGAATTTCACATCCACCGGATGCTTCCATTCCACCTGTCCAACTTTCTGTATATCAGCATTAGAGACGAAACGTGGCTGAGCCATGGCAGCAACCTGCCATAGCATCAGCACGCCCAATATGAAGAAGAATCTATTCATGCAAATCAATCAATAATCTGCAAAGATAGGTATTATTTTTCAATTATTATCGTAATTCCTGCAGAATGTGAAGCAAATTCTGGTGCGTAAGCCGACTGCACCGTTGAAGCACCTACCTGGTAGGTACCCGTACGCTGCACCCGATACCTCACTTCCAGCACATGCATGCCCTTGCCCAGCATATCGAAGAAATAGTTGGTGGCAGCATCTTCCACTTCCAAGTAATAGCCCACACCGTTCCAACGATAGCCTGACAGCTGAGCCACAGGCTCGAAGCAAGCTGCAGGACGATCCTTCAGCTGCACGAAGTCCATCGCGCGGTCCAACTCGATGGTCATGCGCGACACCACCACATCGCCCACCTGCAACTTGGCCTTGTCGCCAATCTGCTGCAGGGTCTTCTTGCCGTTGGCATCCACACGTTCCACATAGAACCTACGTTCCAGGTTCAGCTCCTTGCCGTGCTGCTGGATGTCGTTCATCGGACTGAAATACTGGGCGTATGCTGCGCCCCAGGCAATGCCATCGTCGCGTTTCTCCACCTTGATCACCGGAGCCTCCACCGTCTGCTTGTCGCTGAACACCTCCTTGATATAGCCCAAGTCAGGCGTATCGCTCTTGGTAGGCGAGATGGTTTCCATCACCCTGTCGGCAAACGTGATGCGCACATCCCCCTTGTTGGCCAGCAGGTTGGCACCTCGGCACAGCAGGGCAAAGATGGCATCCACCGTGCAAACCGACGAGTTCCAGCCGCGTGTCTGCTTCTGCTTCAGCAGCCACATCTTCATCTCCTCAATCAGTTCGTCGTGACCGCCCACATACTGCAGCGCCTCCATTGTTGCCACGTGCTGCGGCACAGGAATCATCGCCCAGGTGTAAGGCTTGTCCAAGAAGGCGAAGTGAGCGCCCATCTCGTCCTCATCCACCAGATGCTCTTCCAGACTCTTGATGAAATCGTTCGAGCTCTTGATCTTGCCTGCCTTCTTCTGCACAATGGCACTCTGTGCCTTGATGATCACGTCGCCATCCTCCAGGTTGGTATCTACCAACGAGAGGAAATAGTCATAGGCTTCCTTGTTTTCACGAGGCACCGCGATGTTGCCCACAGCAATCAGGTAGAGGTATTGCATCTCCATATACGACAGATACTTAGGCAACTTATTCTTGCCATATTCCTTCA
>CACZRQ010000103.1 GCA_902783615.1 uncultured Bacteroidales bacterium
TCGGAATGAGTTGAATACCGAGTCGAAGATAAGTGCCTGCAAGGGAGCATCCTCATCGCCCTCAGGGTGGGGCACACGCTCCACGATGGCGTTCAGGATCTCTTCCACACCCATGCCTGTGCGGGCACTGGCGCGGATGATCTCGTCGCGCTTGCAGCCCAACAGTTCCACGATTTCGTCTTCCACCTCGTCTGGCATCGCATTGGGCATGTCGCATTTGTTGATGATGGGAATGATTTCCAAGTCGTGATCCAGCGCCATGTAGAGGTTGGAGATGGTTTGTGCCTGCACGCCCTGACTGGCATCCACCACTAATAGGGCACCTTCGCAGGCGGCGATGCTGCGGCTCACCTCGTAGCTGAAGTCAACGTGTCCCGGAGTGTCGATGAGGTTGAGGATGTAGTTCTCGCCCTTGTATTGATACTCCATCTGGATGGCGTGACTCTTGATGGTGATGCCTCGCTCTTTCTCCAGCTCCATGTCGTCGAGCATCTGACCCTCGGTGATCTGGATGGTGTTGGTGAACTCCAGCAGGCGGTCTGCCAAGGTTGATTTCCCATGATCGATATGGGCGATGATGCAGAAGTTTCTTATATTCTTCATTTTAATGGTCAATCGTCAATTGTCAATGGTTAATTGTCAATGGTCAATAGTCAATCATTCACAGATTATCTCATTGCCAGTCTCTGTGATTAAAACATGGCTCTCCCATTGTGCTGATGGCAAGCCATCTTCAGTGCATACGGTCCAGCCGTCATCCTCGTCGATGAACACCTGGTACTTACCCATGTTGATCATAGGCTCTATGGTGAACGTCATGCCTGGCACCAAGACCATGCCTGTGCCTGCCTTGCCGAAGTGGTTCACGTTAGGCTCTTCGTGGAACTTCACACCGCATCCATGACCGCAGAGGTCGCGCACCACGCTGTAGCCGTTGCTCTCGGCATGTTGCTGGATGGCTGCACCGATGTCGCCTAAGCGAGCCCAGGGCTTGGCCAGCTCCACACCGATGTCGCGGCATTCCTTGGCCACACGCACCAAGCGCTGGTTCTCCTCGCTCACATCGCCAATCAGGAACATGCGACTGGCATCGGCGTAGTAGCCTTTATAGATGGTGGTGAGGTCAACATTCACGATGTCGCCATTCTTGATGACCTCGTTCACGCTGGGGATTCCGTGGCACACCACATCGTTGATGCTGATGCACGAGCTCTTGGGGAATCCTTCGTATTGGAATGGTGCCGGAATGGCATCATGATCGGTGGTGAAGGCATAGACGGCGTGATCGATTTCTGCCGTAGTGACACCTTCCTTTACTAATGGTGTGATAAAGTCGAGCAGTGCCTGGTTGATCTTGCCTGCGGCACGTATGCCCTCTATCTGTTCTTTGGTGCGGAGCAGGGAGCGCTTGGGCATGTGATAGCCTTTGCGGATGCAGTCCTGCACTTTCTCTTCCACTTCCTTGCTATAGCCATTGGGGGTGTATTTATTGCCCCCGAAAAATTTCTTCATACTCATTTTTGCAAAATTTGGGGACAAAGGTACAAAAAACGGCGTATATAAGCAAGAAAAACAAGGTAAAACCTATCAAGCTCCTAAAGGGGTTATCACCTTATTATTCACTTGCGAAACCTAAATGGGTTAATAATCGTTAAAATCTATCTGACGCCGTGCAATGTTCTGCTGATTTGTCATTTAATTTGCGAAACGAAAACACAAATGAATATGGAAAAGATGAAGAAATGTTTTTTGCTCTTGGCTGCAGCTTTGACTTTCTGTGCTTGCAGCAACGAGAACGATAATGATGTGGTGATTCCTGAGCCCCAGACTCAAGAGCCTGAAATTCATGTGGCTGAACAGACGGTGATGGTGCCAACGGCAGGTGGTGAAATTGAAATGACCATCACCACCTCTGGGAAATGGACGGCCTCACTGAGTGTGGACGATGTGGGCTGGTTGAGTATGCCAACCCAGAGCGGTGAAGCTGGTGTGACAACGCTGGTTCTCAAGGCTCTGGCTAATGCAACCAACTATAACCGTCAGGCAACCCTGTCGCTGAATCTTGGCAACACGATACAGGAGATCAAGATAGGACAGTTGGCTCGACAATACGAAATCCTGATGCAGATATTCGACAACGAATCGTTGAAAAGGGCGGAGAAGTTCCAGTCGTGGGGCGATCCATCGCCTGAGGCAAAATGGTTTGGCATCGAGACCAACGAAGCGGGGGAGATCGTGAAGATTGACGTGAGCATAAGTCCTATGAGTGGGCAAATACCTGAAAGCATAGGTGAGCTGACTTCATTGGAAGTGTTGAAAATGGCTAACTGCGGCTTGAAGGGTTCGATTCCTGCATCCATTGGTAAACTGACGAAACTACAGTATATAGAACTGATGTTGAATGACTTGACTGGCGAAATTCCAGCATCGATTGGCAATCTGACGGAGCTGAGGGGGCTCTATCTTTATTTAAACCATTTGGAGGGTAACATTCCCCCAGAACTGGGCAAGCTGAAAAACCTGCAGCATTTGCGATTGGATCAAAATGCTTTGTATGGCGCAATTCCTGCCGAGCTGGGCTATCTGGAGAAGTTGAATTCGCTGAATTTGTCGAATAACGCCTATGTGGTGGATGGCATCAAGTATGTCTATGATTCGCTGAGCGGCGAGATACCAGCATCGTTTGCCAATCTGAAAGAACTGTCGTTGCTGCAGCTGAACAACAACCATTTGAGTGGCGATTTGGCGGTGATCACACAGATGCCTAATCTGAGAGAGGTGGATTTGGATTATAATAAGTTCACGGGTGGCATCCCTGCAGGAATAGGTGGTTTAAGCCAGCTGGTCATGTTGCATCTTGCTGGTAATCCATTAGGTGGGGAACTGCCTGAAGAGATAGGCGATCTGTCTGTATTGGAAGATTTGATGTTGGCCGATTGTGGCTTGACAGGGGAACTGCCAGCCTCTTATGGAAAGCTCTCGAAGTTGCGTTTGCTGAATATGGCCCTCAATGAATTGACTGGTAGTATTCCAGACGAATGGACTGGCATGACTAGCTTGGTGAGCCTGTGGCTGGTGAATAATTACCTGTCAGGAGAACTATCTGAAGAAGTATCGGCTTGGTTGGAGAGTCTGGCAGAGTATAACATCGACCCAAGAAAAGACAATGACTTGTCTGATTAGCGGGCAATGAGGAACCTGAGGATGGAGGCCATGATGTGCTCCCGTTCCTCAGAACTGCTGATGGCCTCGAAGGGGAACCCCATCGAGAAAGTATGATAATCATTGCCTTTATAGGCTACTGCTGCACTTTCTCGTGTGTCGGTATAGACCATTGCGCTGAAGGCATCGCCCACGGCAGTGAGGATGTCGGCAGCACAAACCGCATAGCACTCGGCATTCAGCGAGGCAGGTACCTGAACAATGCGGTTCATGCCTGTGGCACCAAAGGTGTTGTCAAACGTTCGATGCTGTGCACCAAACTGATACTTCAATACATTCTGTGTAAAGCTGGCATCGTCAGCTGACAGCATATCGCTGCCAATATAGGCACCACTCACAAACAAGTTGCCACCTATGGCGGTATATGCCCGAATGATGCGCTGCATCTCTGGACTGAAAGTCTTGTATTGCTGTCCGAACAATGGGTGGGCATCGACATCGTTCTTCTCCATACCTAAGATATAGTCGATGGCGGCATAGCCCTCTGGGGTGATATAGCCAGCCTCTAAGGCTTCATCGCTGGTGGAAGCAAAGCTGTAGATGGCTGCATGGGCAATGGCCTGTCCGTGCATCGAGGGATAGTCGAAGGTGTTGCCACCAAAGGTGAGTCCTTCCCATTCCTTGCCGCTGTCGCCCCGCACACTCTCCTTGGCCTTGCGGGAGAAATTCGTCTGACGCCCACCTGTAGAGATATCTTGATGATAAGCCACACCTGGGTCGGCATCGAAATCGAAGCCTGCATCTTCGTAGGTGTTGATCACCTTAGGGGGTGCGAGGCGGTCGAACCCATTCACCACCAATATCTTGGCTGTTTCCTGCGACGATTTATAGGCACTCAATATTTCGCTTGGCAAACTCTCGCCACCCTTGTTGATGGCAGTCACCTTGAAGGAGTAGAGCACATTGGGCTTTAGCTCGATGTTCAGCGAAGTGTCGTTGATGCGCACCCCATTGTCGAAATCGCCATCCCCTATACGCGTATAAATAAGGTAGGCTTCTGGTTTGGCGGTAGGCTCCAAGGGGTCGTTGTTGGGTTGCCAGCTGAGCTGCAAGGTGTTCTCGCTGCTGAACTGACTGGCAAAATGGGTGATGGGCAAGGGTTGCACCACATAATCGTCGCCATGCTGGGTAGTCATGAATCGCAGCACCGCCTTATAGATGGCGCGGGCCAACGTAAATTTGAAATTCGGGTCGTGGCCAAAGCGCATATCCTCGAAGTTCTGGTGACTCAGCGTTTCCAGAATGGCCGAAGGCATGGTGGGTAGGCGCGTTTCGGAGTAATTGCGGTTCCACATGGAGCGTCGGCGCCAATATTTGGGATAGGTAGCACGAATATCGTTGACTACCTGTGTGTGCAGCAAATCGGCCAAGTCGCGTGAGGCATAGCGGTCAACGCCAGAGGCCAAGAGACCTTCGTTGAAGTCGGTGGTATAAACCGTGAGCGAGCCGAAGATACTGTCTTCGTTGGCAATGCCCGCATCGCTGTGTACCGAGAATAATGTCTCGAAGGGCACCTTCATGCCCACCTCATCAGGATTGAAGATGGAACCGCCTGAGAGGTAATTCACCGTCTTCGAGCGAACGTTGATATCGTCGTTGTAATCGTTCTTGCCTTCGTAGGTGGAGTAGATGCTGTCGTGCATACCAGCCCATTGTGCCCAATAACGGGCTCCCTCCAAATAGCGGGGCATGCCACTCAATGTTCCGTCTCTCAGCATGTTACCCATACCCCCACCGAAGCGGACGGCATCGGCAGTCACAATGCCATCTTCGCGACTCTCGTTGCTGAGGGTCACCATATTGGTTTGATTCTTGCCTTTGATAAAGCGATAGGTGCCGAGATAGACCCAAGTGCCTCCACCCATCTGCTGATTCACCTGCACCTCGGTGACATGGCCGCAATGATAGATGCGATAGTGGGCATCGTTCACGCTGCGAGGCAGGGTTTGGTAGCTTACATAAACGGCATATTCGCCTGTTTCTGGGATATCTGGAATCCATTGCACCAAGGCGTTGCCGCTTCGCTCGGTGAACGTATAGCGGGCAGTGCCTGTCTTGAACGGATTCTCCAGGTAGTTATAGTTGCGTTTCCAGTAGGCAAAACCTACGCTGTCGCTCTGCATCCAGCTCGATTTGCTACTTTCAATTTCCTTGTATTCTGAGCGAGAGAACTGCATGCCGTCGTTATCCACCACCACCTCATGCCTTTGGATATCCCTTTCGCGAGGCGTATAGACCACAGCTCCAGCGTTTTCCAACATGGGGATGAGGAAAGGCAGCACGATGCTTTGCGTAAACTGGTCCTCTGTGGTGCCATAGAGGCGTGGACGCTGCCAACGCCATTCCTTGCGTTTCACATCGTAGTAGTAGCCGTGACTCTGCCAGAGGGCGATGTGGCGGTTGTCGAGTCCTTTGGAAGGGGTGAAAGGTTTCGAAAGGTTCTTGGTCCATGGGTTTCCCCTGTATTCCAATCCCCTGAACAGGCGGTTGCGGTCTTTGTCTTTGACGTAATAATTGGGTATCAGCTTCTCGATGGCACGTTCTCCACTCAGGATGGTCAGCTTATAGCCCTTCAAATTCTGGGGTATGAGTTGCATGAAATCGTTGTAGAACTGCTGCACATTTTCCTCTCGCATAGGGATATAGGCCAATCGCAGGTTCACATATACATCCAGCGTGCGGGCATCTGGGTCGATCTTGATGCTATCCACCGCCAGTTTCTCCAGTTTCACATCAGGATCCACATATCCGCCCAGATAATAGTTGAGTTTCTCCAGCAGTTCATTCTGCGGAGTCTGTGCCGACATGCTGATGATGCTACCCACCAACATAAGCCCCACCAATATGTAATTTTTAATTGTCAATCGTCAATCGTCAATTGTCAATAATAAAATTTCAGATTGCAAAATTATCCGGATGCTTCCCCTTATAATCCTTGAAATGCTGCTTAATCTCAACAATGTCCTTGTCGAAGTCGCCTGTAGGGATGAAAGTCTTGGTACATTCAACCAACTTGCGGCTATAGTCCATGCCAAACAGCATGATAGGAACCCCAGCATTCAAGGCAATGTAATAGAAGCCTTTCTTCCAATTTGGGTTGGCTTTGCGTGTACCTTCAGGCGTAATGGCCAGATTCAGCTGTTTGCGTTGCTTGAACAACACAGACAGCTGCTCCGTCAAGGCCGTTTTCTTGTTACGATCCACAGGAATGCCCCCCATCCAACGGAAAATAATGCCCAAGGGGAAGAAAAACCAGTCTTTTTTCATCAAGAAACAGGCTTCTCTTCCCAACGCACCCCACAGGAGCTTGCCCACAAACAAGTCCCAGTTAGAGGTGTGTGGAGCCACACATATCACACATTTGTCTTCGAGGGGGACGGTAATGTTAACTTTCCATCCCAGTAGTTTGAAATAGATAAATCCGAAAAGTTTATTCTTTATCATTTATCTGTTAGCGTTAATTTGTCGATTGCGTCGATGATTTCGGTGACTTTCTGGTCGAACTCCTCGTGGAACTGCTTGTAGAAGCCCTTCACGTTACCCGGCTGGGTGTGGCTGATGCGACTCAGAAAATCGTCCTGTACGGTCAGGATCTCGGTCAACAACTCATCTGCCAAGTGTGGATTTACACCTTTCACATACAACTTAGCAGCTAAGCACTCTGCAAATAATGCACTCGAAACTTCGTTCACGAACTGCTTTAAATCTTTTCTTTTAGCCATAATTTATCCCTCCTGTAAAATTGATTATTTGGTTTCAAGGGGTAAAGATAGTAAAATAAATCTAAATCACCATACATCATTGGAATAAATATTTGCAAATTTGCCAAAAAATTGCGATATTTGCAGCTCAAAATATGTTTAAACCTAATTTAGATAGAAAAAAATGACAAAAAGTGCATTGCAAATCGCGAGGGCTGCGTATCAGCCCAAACTGCCAAAAGCGCTGAGAGGTAATGTGAAGACCGTTGCAGGTGAACCTACTCAGTCGGTTGCAGATCAGGAAGAGATCAAGAAGCTGTTCCCTAACACTTACGGAATGCCTCTGATCAAGTTTGAAAACGCTGCCGAAGCTGCAGAGTTCGCTCCCATGAACGTGGGTGTGATCCTGTCAGGTGGTCAGGCTCCTGGTGGCCACAATGTGATGTCTGGTCTGTTCGACGGACTGAAGAAGCTGAATCCTGCCAACCGCCTCTATGGTTTCCTGATGGGTCCTGGTGGTTTGGTGGATCACAACTACATCGAGCTGACAGCAGAGATCATCGACGAGTACCGCAATACCGGTGGTTTCGACATCATTGGCTCTGGCCGTACCAAGCTGGAGAAGGTGGATCAGTTCGAGAAGGGTCTGGAAATCCTGAAGAAGCTGAACATCAAGGCTGTGGTGATCATCGGTGGTGACGACTCCAACACCAACGCTTGCGTGCTGGCTGAGTACTATGCTGCCAAGAACTATGGCATTCAGGTGATTGGTTGCCCCAAGACGATTGATGGCGACTTGAAGAACGACCAGATTGAGACTTCTTTCGGCTTCGATACCGCTTGCAAGACTTATGCTGAGGTGATTGGTAACATCGAGCGTGACTGCAACTCTGCCCGCAAGTACTGGCACTTCATCAAGCTGATGGGACGTTCTGCTTCTCACATTGCGCTGGAGTGCGCACTGCAGGTGCAGCCTAACTACACCATCATTTCTGAGGAGGTGGAGGCTAAGGATCTGTCGCTGGACGACATCGTGACTGACATTGCCAAGACTGTGGCTGACCGTGCTGCTGATGGCAACAACTTCGGTACCGTGCTGATTCCAGAAGGTCTGATTGAGTTCATCCCTGCCATGAAGCGTTTGATTGCCGAGCTGAACGATCTGCTTGCAGCGAAGGGTGCTGAATTTGCTGAGGTGCCTGCTAACCAGCAGCGTCAGTACATCATCAACAACCTCTCTGCTACAAACGCTGAGATCTATGCTTCTCTGCCTGAGGGTGTTGCTCGTCAGTTGTCACTGGAGCGCGACCCACACGGAAACGTACAGGTTTCTCTGATTGAGACTGAGAAGTTGCTGAGTGAGATGGTGGGCAACAAGCTGGCTGCTTGGAAGAAGGAAGGTAAGTATGTGGGCAAGTTCTCTGCTCTGCATCACTTCTTTGGTTATGAAGGTCGCTGCGCAGCTCCTTCTAA
>CACZRQ010000104.1 GCA_902783615.1 uncultured Bacteroidales bacterium
CATTCGCTTCTAGTTGTAAGTATAAGTTCTATGTCAGTATTGTTGGAAAAACAATGCTAGTTGATTTTTCTGACGCGAGCAGTCTTCGAACTCTGCCTTCACTCTTGAAAGAACTGTCTTCATTTAGTGGCTATAGTTTTGACAGCATCGCAGGATTTGGCAGGAGTGTTTCTTACAGCATAACAGTTGACTTTCCCAAATCATCAATCTGTCATGCGAAAGAGATTGGAAGATGGCTTGTTGAAAAGATTGCAGATTCTCAACAGTTGAATGAGGATGTTCCTCCGCTTAATGCCGTATACATCGGCTATATGAAACGGTTGAATGGAGGTTGGAGGTATAAAGGCGATATCAATGACCATAGAAAGATTGCACAATGCGCAGCTAGTGTTTACTTTGCCATGATGAAGGGTGAATGGGGGAAAAACGATGACGATTATCCGTCATTCCTTTTCTCCACTCTGTACTTACAGGCAAGGGTGTTTAACAACAGATTTGTGACCTATCAGCAATATACAAACGATTATAACGGCGGTGCACATGGCTATTATACAGTAAGATTGATTTCATTTGACCATGTTCACAACCAAGAGATTGATTATAAATATCTGTTCAAGCCAGAATCAGAGAAGGAATTACTGAACATCCTGTTAGTGGAAGCGAAGAAAACTCACCAATATTCAGAATGGTATCCACAAATCACAGACGGCGTTGTTGATATGGATGAGGACGGGAACCCAACAGGTGGTTATTCATTTCCACGTCCTGGTCTTTCAGATGAAGGTCTCGTATTCTCTTTTCAGCCATACGACATCAGTTGCTTTGCCGCCGGTACGTTTCACTTCACCATTCCTTACTGGAGAGTACGGCACCTTTTGACTTCACGAGGGAAATGGTGCGTGGGTTTTGATAGATGAAAAAAATGTGATTAAAATCGATAGAATGTGGTTACTTCTGCCTCTCTATATCCATAAACAAGTAAACAGCAGGAAGTATGAACGTCAAGACAAATGCAGAAAAAGAATGGCTTCGTAAACTGACAACAGGGAAGGTCGCTGAGAAAAAGGAGCAGGAGACTCCCCCCAATGCCGTGGTACAGACTGAGGCAAAGCGGCATGCCCCAAAGCGTAGCAATGGGTTTTGTGATGTGGCTGGTATGGACGAGTTGAAGCAGATGGTAACGGAGGGCTTCATCAATGTGCTGAACAACCAGGAATGTGCCAAGGCATACGGAATTACGCCTCCAAGCTTGTTGTTCTATGGTCCTGCAGGATGCGGTAAGACCTTTTTTGTCGAGAAAATTGCCGAGGAGGTTGGTATCAACTTCATGAAGGTTGTACCCGATGATTTGGCTTCAACTCTTGTGCATGGTACACAGGAGAAGATAGGCGAGGTATTTCGTAAGGCAGAGCGTAAGGCTCCAATACTTATCTTCTTTGATGAGTTCGATGCCATGGTGCCACAGCGTTCCAACGATGACCGCAATTATCAAAACGGTGAGACCAACGAGTTCCTGTGTATGCTGAACAATGCAGCAGAGAAAGGAATCTATGTTTTGGCGGCCACCAATCATCCTGAGCGTATCGACAAAGCGGTTCTCAGAACTGGTCGTATCGATGAAATTATCTATGTGGACATGCCCGATGCTAAGGCTCGTGAGAGTCTGTTCAAACTGGAATTGTCAAAGTTGCCATCTTCAGGAGATATTGATTACGGACGGCTTGCAGACCTGACCTATGGCTATAATTGCAGTGACATCGCTTATATCGTAAAGATGGCATCTCGGAAGATGTTCAATGCCAGCATTAAGGAGAAAGACAAACCATACAAAGTGATAACACAGTCGCTGCTTGAAGATTCCATCTCTCACAAGTCGCCATCTGTCAGTAGCCGTGAACTGAGGGAGTTTGAGAGGGTACGTTGTGAGTACTCGCCTAAGGACGAGGGGGGCAAACCCACAACAATTGGATTCCATATGTGATAACAAACAGATTAGTAATAAATAAAATACATTCAGTTATGAGGAAAAAATTTTTAGAAGTATTCAAGGCTCTTGGCTTTGAGATGGAAGAAATGGAGATTGGCTATGGATTCCATTATGAGGGTAAGCATTATCTCTATATGCCCAATGATGAGGATGAGGATTTCCTGAACATAGCGCTTCCTGCTGTTCTGGACATTGACGATGAGAACAATGTAAGCTTCTACCAGTTAATGGACAAAATCAATGGCACGTTGAAGTACGTAAAGGCCAACAAACTCAATGACAGCATGTGGCTTTTCTATGAGCGCGAATTGTTGGGTGATGAAGACCTGAAGCAGGTAA
>CACZRQ010000105.1 GCA_902783615.1 uncultured Bacteroidales bacterium
GAACTCTTCAAAGTCTTCAACTGCCCATCGCTCTACACCCAGTGCAAGAGAATCAAAGGCACTTGGGAAGGCCTGAAATAAAGTGAAAAGTGAAGAGTGAATCTTTAGCTCGACGTAGTCAAAAGTAAAAAATAGCCTCCATAACATGAAACGCCTATTAACCGTTATGATGCTCACTGTGTCGTGGGCACTTATGTGGGCTGACTCTCCCCTCACGTCCACCAATTTTGCACAGAACTACAAAGACCATTCGATGGTGCAAATGGCGCTGAATCTGGACAAAGACAGCGAAGCAGACGTTCCTGTTTCGATGCTTGACTTTCTTGCCGACAAGAAGTCACCCATTGATATACGGTTAGCAGTCATCAATGCCATCGGTTGGAACTTCAACGGCAGAACGACAGGACAGCAACTCTATGACTATCTTTCGACACGCTACAAAGCAAAGACAGCCAGCAAACTCGCCAAAAAGCTAGATGCAGGTACTCTTGCCGTCTATGCCTACGCCTTAGCCATGAGCAACTACTTCGAAGTGGCAGAAGCGCAGGACTTGGCTCACAAAGCGGTGAAGAAAAATAAATCCAAAAGTCTTTCGGTAGCGTTTATCGCTGCACTCATCGATGCACAAGTGTACCTCGACAGCGATTGGGGCATGGTGTACAAAGTGGTGAACGACGTTCTCCACGATGGGTCACTCTATCTCGATATGCGTCAGGAAGCCATCGACAGCGTGATGGATTACATTGGCGAATACAAACAATATTAAGCATCAACCCTCCTCATAAGGGTTTGCAACCTGCTTCTTGATGATAGGCCGTCTGCTTCTTGCAGGCGGCCTGTTTGGTAGTAGCAAGTAAAACTTAAACACTAACATCCATTAGCGCTCATTCCGTCGGCAAGCTGAGTACGAAGCGTGCACCATTGGTGTAGGTGGTGTCGAGAACCACATCGCCACCAAGGCGGCGTGCTAAGCTGCGGGCTACGGTGAGGCCAATGCCTGTACCATCGTAGTAATCGTCGAGCTGGACAAATTCGTCGAAGATGTGTTCAGCTTCTTCAGGAGGAACCCCAATGCCCGTGTCGCTGACGATGAAGTCAATCCTGCTGTCACTATTCTGCACCACTTCAAGCGATGCCCGTTCCATCTTTTCGGTACCTCCAGCCACTTTCATAACAGCCTCGGCCGGATGAGTAAACTTCATAGCGTTGTCAAGCAGTAGCGATAGAGCACGGACAGCAGCTTGACGGTTGGTGTGCATCTGGGCCGATGCCGTTTCGGACATCAGCTTTTGTTCGAAGGTGAGGTGCTGTGCCTGATTGATGCCGCTGGCGCTGACCGCCTCGCTGGCGATGTCGGCAACAGCAATGTTGTCGTTCTTCTCGATGACAGTCTGGCTGTTGGCATCACTGAGTTCCAACATTTTGTTCACCAAGCCAGTGATGCGTTCTGTGTTCTCCACGATGCCGTTATTGATTTCAGCCAGCTCCTCTTCGCCAAATTCCATACCAGGCATGGTGATGACCTGTGAGAATCCGCATACAGCATTGAGGGGTGTACGTATCTCGTGTGATATCTGCATGATGAAGTTGGTCTTCATCTTTGATGCTTCTTCCGCCTTCTCACGTGCAATGGTCAGTTCCTTGTTCTTCACCTCCAGCTGATTGTTGGCAGCAGCGAGACGTCGGGCTGCACGATGACGGATGATGGTGAAAATAATGAAGAACACGGTGAGAGCAATGATAGATACAACGAGTGCCAGCACACGTGCCCTCGACAGGCGCATCTCCTGCTCGGCTATCTGTCGTTCCTTACCTTGTGTGTCGTAGATGGTGGCCAGTTCAGCGGCTTCATTATGTTTCTGACGGTTGAGTGCCGAATCGTAACATTCCACAATCTTCATTCCCACGGCTATGGCCGAGTCTTTCCGATTAGCCAGTATGTTGGCACGCATCTTCGGCAGGAGATAAAGGCCGATGTTGTCGAGCGAGAGGTCGAACCCGCGGTCATTCATCACGTGGTCCAATTCCTCGAAGTTGTCAGCAGCCTCGTCATAGCGGCCCGCCAGAAACAAGTAATCGACGGCATTGATTCGCGAGAGGTCGCTCTTCGAGAAGTCGGTCGTGAGGAACTGGTTGTAATAGCGTGCGGCTTCGTCAGGCTGCCCCAATTCCTGTAAAATCTGGGCAAGATCTAACGAGATGGAACCTTTGTATATATCAATCTGCTCAGGGACAGCTGCGGGGCTATGGGTGTAGATTGTCAATGCAGAGTCTTCACGGTCAATCCATTTCTTGGCTTCGGCAAATTCAGATGTATTGAAATAGCTGGTGGCAATGTTGTCGAGACGGGTAATCACTCTGGGAATATCCTTGCCCGTGCTGTCGTTGTCCATCCAGTTCCGCAGCATCTGGTAAGTTTTTTCGAAGGTGACAGAGGCTTCTTTAGGTTGGTGCAAGCTCTGTTGGCTTACTCCGATGACAATGTTGAGCAGTGTCATGTCGCTTACACTCTTGTGAGATCCCAGCGAATCCAGCCGCGCCAATGTGGGCAGCGCCTCAGTCAGTGCCTCCTCGTGTTTGCCTCCAGCAGAATAGATACGTGCCAGAAGTGCGCTTGACTTCAGATACGATCCAAGGTCTTCGGGTTTGGGATTGCGGTTGACAATCGCAAGTTTCAGATACGATTCCGCCTCTTTCAGGTTTTCCTGATAGATAGCCGCCCCCCCTCGATAATAGTTGGCAGCAACAGACGATATGTCGCCAGTCTGCTCAAGGCTGTCTGCAAGTGCCCGCATACGCTCAGCATCCTGAACATCCACAGCCTCCATAATCAATTTCTCAGCAGCAGGGAGGTCCGCTTCGTCGAAGATGTCGCCAGCGGTTTGGCTCTGCTTATTGTTGCATGATACGAATAAGATGATTGAAGCAACAATCGTCAGAAATGAGATATTTTTTATAATAGTCATCATAGTTCTATTCATCATTTTGATGAATCGACTGCAAAGGTAGTAAAAATTCATCATTCATCACACATAATTCTTCCTTTTCTTGAGAGACCTAATAATCAATTTGCAACAAAAACACTTCGGACGCCAGGAACGGAAGTTGACAAAACTCGTAAAAATCACGCTTATTGTTTGTGACAATGACATCGCATCCAGCGGCCAATGCACACTGGTATTGTAACATATCCTCGTAATCTTTTACAGGATTCTTCAAAGTTTTTTCAAGTTGGTCAGTATCACATGGTAATGCTGTCATATCTTCAAAACTTTATAATTCATGGCAAAGTTACAGCAAATCCTCGAAACTAACAAAGAAAATAAACTGTTTTGTCAGAAAAACATGTGAAAGGAAGCAATAATTCATGATTTGTGTAGTCGGTTCGATATTACCTCGTATTTTTGCTACTGGCTACAGTGAAGTGACATCCTGCTATAACAAAGACATATTAGGTAAAAGCGCACCTTTTTGGATGTGCTTCTTTCTGTTTAGGGGAGTCCAATAGGGCATCTCATTAGGTTACAAGTAAGCGTATCCGCTTATTCATCGACCTTGCCGATATTACTTTCCGCCTCCCAAATGTGAGGTCTATGTGAGGTCTTATTCAAAGACTTAATATGCGGATATGATTGATTGATAATCAAATACGAATGAAATGTGAGGTTGTTAGGTCTTTTTGCAAAAATCTCCTTTTTTGCGAGTAA
>CACZRQ010000106.1 GCA_902783615.1 uncultured Bacteroidales bacterium
AATTTATGACGCTGAAAATCGCGAGTAAGCGAGAGGAGAGCCAAGCTTGCTTAAGCTATCCCGAGCGTGAGCGATTTGCGATAGAAAGCGTCACCGTATAATAGCCGTGGGTTCGTAGAACCTGCGGAACGCAATGATCCATCTATATTTGCACTCTGAAAGAGTGCCCCAACATCATGCTGGGCGACGCTTTCAGCGTCGAACAATTTTTGCTCACCGTTATCCGTAGGTACCGGCGTTGCCGGCACCCCACGGCTATTGTGCGGTAACGCTTTCAGCGTTATTATTGACGTACAAAAATTTATCCCGCTTTTTTGAATTATCTATCCTACAGGACTATACTTTGTGGAATATAATTCAAATGCCCCTTTATTCATCACTTCGAAAACTTGAGATACTAATTTGTAGGGATTTTGGGCTGGTGGCTTGCGTATGTCAGGAATTATCCGTATATTTGTATAATGAATTGAAAATGGGAAACGCATGTGGAATAAACCGTGGAGCATGAAGGAGGGCTTTGCCATCGGTATTGGACTGATGGTGACAGGCTTGGTGCTGCAGTTCACCATGAAGGCGGTGGAGTGGAGTAGGCTGGCATGGCCCGTCAACATCATCATTTTGTGCTGCTTCGTGGTTGCTGCTGTGGTGATGTATGCCTTGAGAAAGAAAGCCTACGCCCTGCGTTTCCTCGCCACTTATCATTGTGCCGTGCCTGCCATGATATTGGCATCTGCCCTGACCATCGTGATGGGACTGACCCACCAAGTGGCTGATGGTCAACCACCTGCTGATTGGTTAGGCATCACCCGCATGCTGTCGTTCTGGCCCTTCGTGCTGCTGTATGTCTATGTGACTGTCATCCTCTCGCAGGTGTCGCTGATGCAGCTGCTGCACTTCAAATGGCGCAAGTTGCCTTCATTGATTAGCCATGTGGGACTGCTCATGACATTGCTGACAGCTACACTTGGCAGTGCCGATATGCAACGCCTGCGGATGATGGTGAACAAGGAAACTCCCGAATGGCGGGTGTCCGACAGTGCCACAGGCAAGATGAAGGAGCTGAACATGGCTGTGCTGCTGAAGGAATTTACCATTGATGAATATCCTCCCAAGCTGATGTTCTACGATGAAGTTCGGGGAGCCTTGATGCCTGAAAACAATCCTGCCGTGTTGCTGATTGACAATGAGTTTCAGGGCGGTGAACTGCAAGGATGGCAAGTGGAGGTGGATGAGGTGATTGATGAGGCTCAGCCCGTAATGGATGCCGACTCAACCTATTATGAGGAATGGCATCAATCAGGTGCAGTGACGGCTCTGCATGTGACGGCTTCGTTGCCTGATGGTAGCAGGAGTGTGACGGGCTGGATCACCTCGGGCAGCTATATGTTTCCTTACCAGCTATTGCCTGTCACCCAGCATCAGAGCATCGTGATGGCAGAGCGTGAGCCACAGCGTTATCTCTCCCGCGTGGAGATCATGACGGAGAGTGGCCGGCATGCGGAGGCAGACATTCTTGTGAATCAGCCCTACAGCATTGGTGGTTGGAAGATCTATCAACTGAACTATGACACGAGTCGTGGCAAATGGAGCGAAATCAGCGTCTTGGAGCTGGTGCGCGACCCTTGGCTGCCGTTCGTGTATGAGGGAATCTATTTGATGATTGCAGGGGCAGTTTTATTGCTGTTTACAGCACAAAGGAAGAAAGAATGACGTGGAGTAGCTTTATATGGTTTGCTCTTGTGTCCGTAGGGTTATGGATTATAGGAGCCTGGGCGGCTTGGAAAGACAGGTCGAAGGTGGCGTATGCAGCTACCGTTGCTGGCTTGTTGGTGTTTCTGTCGTTCATCATCGCCATGTGGATGTCGTTGGAGCGTCCACCGTTGCGAACGATGGGAGAGACACGCCTATGGTACAGCTTCTTCCTGCCTTTGGCTGGCATCATCGTGTATGGTCGATGGAAATACAAGTGGATATTGAGTTTCTCGACTCTGTTGTCGGTGGTGTTCATCTGTGTGAATCTATTTAAGCCTGAGATACATAACAAGACTTTGATGCCTGCTTTGCAGAGTCCGTGGTTTGCGCCTCATGTCATTGTCTATATGTTTGCCTACGCACTGTTAGGTGCCGCCACGGTGATGGCGATATACTTGCTGTTCTTCAATCAGTGGAAGATTGAAAACGGCAAGATTAAAAAAACTCGAAGCGAAAATAATTGTCAATTGTCAATGGTCAATGGTCAATCTGTTGAGATGGCCATCTGTGACAACCTTGTCTATGTGGGTTTGTCGTTCATGACCTTCGGCATGTTGTTTGGAGCCTTGTGGGCAAAAGAGGCATGGGGACACTATTGGGCATGGGATCCCAAGGAAACGTGGGCAGCCATCACCTGGTTTGCCTATTTGGCCTATATTCATTATCGCCTCATGCCAAAGCACAATGTAAAGATAGCACTCTGGGTGTTGCTTATCGCCTTTGTCTTATTGCAAATGTGCTGGTGGGGCATCAATTATCTGCCTTCGGCACAAGGCACTTCTGTACACACTTACATGAATTAAACTTGCTTTTTCTCTGCTAACTTCTATAAGTCAACTCTGCAAAAATGCGCTATTTCCAGCGGAAACATATAAAAAAACACACTTTTCCGCTGATTATACGGATGTTTTTGCTATATTTGCAGCGGATTTAATAAAAATAGATGCTGTTATGATTATTGGACGTGAAAAGGAAAAAAGTGAATTGTTGGAGCTTCTTGAGAAGGAGGAGTCTCAGTTTTGCGCTGTCTATGGCAGAAGGCGTGTTGGTAAGACATATCTTATTCGTGAAACCTTCAACTATCGGTTCTGCTTTCAGCACACAGGAGTAGCAAAAGGAACACTTCGCCAACAATTGACGGCATTCCGCAACTCTCTTGTGGCAGCAGGCATGAAGTGTGCCATACCAAAAACGTGGATTGAGGCTTTCGAACTGTTGAAGCAGCTCATCAACAACGCGCCTGCTGGTAAGAAGATTCTTTTTATCGACGAACTCCCATGGATGGATACGCCTAAGGGAAACCTTATCGGTGCACTGGAAAACTTCTGGAACGGCTGGGCTACGGCTCGTCGAGAAAAGGATATTGTACTGATTGTATGCGGAAGTACCACATCGTGGATAAGCAAAAATCTCCTTAAGGACAAAGGTGGTCTTCGCGGAAGACTGACAAATCGTATCAAACTTGTTCCCTTCACGCTTCGAGAATGCGAATTATTTGCCAAGAATGCCAATCTTGCCCTGGGTAGAAAAGATGTTTTGGAACTCTACATGATTCTTGGTGGCATACCCTATTACTGGAGTTTCCTCAAGAAAGGGTTAAGTGTAGCACAGAATGTTGATCAGCTGTTCTTTACGGAAACAGCACAGTTGCGTGATGAGTTTGAGGCACTATATTCCATCCTGTTCAAACGTCCGGAAAATTATCTCAAAGTCATCGAATGTCTGAGTGATGGAAAGAAGTCAGGTATGACAAGGGAGGACATCTTGCGAGAAAGCAATCTTTCTGATGGAGGCACATTTTCCAACATACTCGAAGATCTGGAAGAATGTGGTTTTATCCGTCACTTTGCTTCAGCCGACACAGCAGAGGTAAATGCACTTTATCAGCTGATTGATAACTACACCCTTTTCTATTACCGCTGTATCAAGAAGAATGCCTTCAGCGATGAACGTTATTGGTCGAACACCTTCACGTCAACATCACATAACGTATGGAAGGGACATGCCTTCGAGCGTGTGTGCCTTCAGCATGTAGCTCAGATTAAAGCAGCACTTGGTATCTCTGGTGTGCAGACAAACGTGTGCTCATGGTTTGTCCGTGGCACAGATGAGAGGCGTGGGGCGCAGATAGATTTGGTGATGCAGCGTGCCGATGGATTTACAGACCTATGTGAGATGAAACATTCTGCTAACGTCTTCACCATTGACAAGGATTATGCAGAAATCTTACAGAATAAGTTGGATGCGTACCAGAAGCTGTCGAAAGACAAGCGTACCCTGCACCTCGTCATGCTAACAACAAATGGAATTGTCCACAACAGCTACTCCAACATGATACAAAACGAGATCACCATGGATGACCTGTTTGCAACCTAAGCCTGTGTTATGTGTTTTTAATATTGTCTTGCATATATCCATCATTGCCTCATCCCGAAGCATCATGTAAAGATAGCATTAATGAATAGAACATAAAATAGTTTGGATAAATGATAATTAATTCGGATATTTGCAAAGGATAATCTCTTGGTGAGCGGTTTAATGAGTATTACAGTAATGTAATGCAGAAATTCCGAGAATCTCCAGAAATGGAAGTCCCGGTATTCGACCAAGAGATCATTCTCTTTTTTCTTTCTTTTCAATGAGTTATAATATATAGGATTTAA
>CACZRQ010000107.1 GCA_902783615.1 uncultured Bacteroidales bacterium
AACTGTGTGATTATTATTGGCTGCTCCATGCTTCTACGGAATCTGACCGAAAAGTGGTTTCAGCCCTGCTCTCATCTTTTGGACTAAAAGAGATGGCAGGAGCACTGATGTGGCTCCTTCACCAAGTGTTGCATCTGGACGAAAAACTGATGCTCTGTGAGCAAGACAGCACTCGTGGCAATTGGATGCTGCATGACGTGGTGATTGGCGGTAATTTCGGACACTATGCACAAAGGCAAGGGTTCGGACTTTGGCGACGAGTGTATGAGAATAAGCGACGGAATTTACAACTGATGCGTTTCAACTTTGAGGAACCATTCTGGGTTGAGGTGGTTTATTGGACAAGAATTATCCGTACGCTGCATATTCGCATCAAATACAGGACACTTTCATTAAGAGATTTTCAACCATGAGAGAGACGAGATACTATAAGGTGGCAGGACATCAGTTCTGCATCAGCGGTGAAGCTGAGGTATTCCCGTTGATGAGCAACTATGAGCCTTTTTACTGCGACAACATTTCAGCACATGAAATAACCTTTGCTTTGAGTGTTGAGAGCGGCGAGGCACCTGAATATACCGAAGAATTGCGACAGGAGGATGAAAGCCTGAGAGTGGGTGAGCATAATTCGGGCTTAGGACAGGAAATTATATGTGGCAAGACTGCCAATGATATGCCTGTGTTTGAATTCCGCTGGTGGAAACAAACGGCAGGCTATCTGGTATGTGCCCCTGATTACAATGAGGGGCAAATCATCACGACGGGACGCTACACAAAGATGGCCATCGACAATGCATTGATGGTACTATTCGCCCTCGCCACAGCCAACAAGGGAACGGTGCTTTTTCATGCTGCAGTGGTGAGCCATAAAGGTAAGGGCTATATGTTCTTAGGGCCGAGTGGTACAGGCAAGAGCACCCATGCCCGATTGTGGTTGAACTATATAGAAGGTACATCGCTGATGAATGATGACAATCCTGTAGTTCGTATCGATGACGATGGCCTAGCTGTAGTGTATGGTTCTCCTTGGAGCGGTAAGACACCTTGCTATCGCAACGTACATTGCCCATTGGGTGGCATCGTCATGCTTAGCCAAGCACCCTACAACAAGATACACCGTCTAAACGGCATCCATGCGTATGTGGTATTGGTGTCCAGCATCAGTGGAAAACGCTGGGACACAAAGATTGCTGACGGACTGCATCAGACGGAGAACGCGCTGGCATCAGAGGTACCCACTTGGCATCTGGAATGTCTGCCCGATAAAGAGGCTGCGCAGATGTGTATGTCGGCAGTTACAAGTTGAGCGTTATGATGACTGATGAACAAATCTTAGAGGAAGCCATACGATTGGTGAGCGAAGGAATCAGCGTGACACTGCCCGTCAATGGAAGGAGCATGTTGCCGTTTATCATCGGAGGACAAGAGAGTGTCATTCTGCAAAAGCCTATTCAGCCCAAAGTCGGTGAGGTGGTTTTAGCCTGGGTAGAAAAATGCCGCTATGTACTGCATCGCATCATCCGCATCAACGGCGAGCAGGTCGTGCTGATGGGCGATGGAAATCTGGCAGGCACGGAACATTGCACCATCAGCGACATCAAGGCCATAGCGACGCACGTGGTTAGTGCCGATGAACGAAGGCATGAGTTATATAACGGATGGAGACGCTTCGGTGCGAAGATGTGGTTCTGGCTTCGACCTATCAGAAAATATTTGTTGGCCATTTATCGGAGGTTGTAAGAGATTGAGTTTAGAAATTAGTTTAGAGATATGCGAATAAAGAATGGATTTGTGCTGCGCCAAGTGTGCGGCGAAAACGTGATTATGGGTGAAGGCCTTGGTGCCATCAATTTCGGCAAATTACTGGCGCTGAATGAGACAGCTGCTTGGGTCTGGAAACAAGCACGGGAAATGGGCGATTTCACCATCGAGACATTAGCCGACAAGTTGTGCGAAGAATATGAAGTGCAGACGAATGAAGCCCGCCAAGATGTGGCCGACCTCATCGATGAATGGAAAAAAGTGGACGTGATAGAATAACCCTATTCCATTCGTGGCTGTAAAACACTCGTCATGAAATACGTTTATTGGCTATGGCATAACTCGCAAGGGATTCGCTGGAACACAGCGATACGTATCGTGGTGGGCACTGGGCAGATTGCGCTTGGTCTGCTGATGGTGTGGCTCAGCCGTCTGTTCATCGACGAGACTATTCGTGAGGGGTCTTCTGACGATGTGTTGAAGATGGTCGTGTGGCTGGTGCTGACCGTTGTAGGAGGCGTGGTGTTGCGACAAGTGGGTTACTGGCTGGCAACAACTGCCAATATCCACCAGGTGAACGCACTACGCCTACGTATCTTTAGCTATCTATTTCATAGACAGTTGTATACAGACAAAGAACTGCATTCAGGCGATGTGACCTCACGCTTGGCAAAAGACATCGACCTCGTAAGCACAACAACCACCGACACGCTGCCCCAGATGGTCATCACGATGATACAACTCTGCGGCGCTTTCCTGTTGATGCGTTGGTTCGATGCATGGTTAGCGTGGGCATTGCTTTGGCTGACTCCTCTTGCTATCGTCTTTGGCAAACTCTTCGCCAAACGGTTGCGGCAGATGACGCTCGACATCAGACAAGACGAGAGCCGCATCCAGATGCAGGTGCAAGAAGGTATGGAGCACAATGCCGTGCTGCGTTCTTTGGGCAGTGAGCAATGGGTGACTGAACGCCTCGACTCCATGCAGCAACGGCTTCGAGGCAATGTCATGAAACGCATGCGGTTCACTATTGTGACGAGGCTCATCATGGGCTGTGTTTTCGGATTGGGTTATCTGATGGCATTCATCTGGGGAGGACTGCAACTGCGCTCAGGAGCCATCACCTTTGGTGTGATGACCTCGTTCTTGCAACTCGTGGGAATGATTCAACACCCCATCCTACAACTGCTGAGCATGGTGCCTTCAGTCATCCACACCACAGCAAGCATCGACCGACTCAACGAATTGGAAAGTAACCCCATCACAGAAAAAAGCGGAAACCATTCTTATCCAGATGGTATCCGCTTCGATGATGTATGTTTCCGCTATGCCACAGGCGATCGAGAAATCCTCTCGCATTTCACCCATCACTTCAAGCCAGGCAGCAAGACCGCCATCATGGGCGAGACAGGAATCGGCAAAACGACCCTATTCCGTCTGATTCTCGGTTTCATTCAACCCACGAACGGACAGGTTGAGGTAGGTGGGGAATCTTGTTTCGTACCACAAGGCAACACCTTGATGAGTGGCACTATCCGCTACAATCTGCAATTGGCCAAACCAGATGCTACCGAAGAAGAGCTGCATGACGTGCTCCACATTGCTTGTGCCGACTTCGTGAACGAACTGCCCGAAGGCATAGACACAGAACTTGGTGAGCGAGGCGGTGGCCTCAGCGAGGGTCAAGCCCAACGCATCGCCATCGCCCGAGGTTTGCTCCATTCAGGCACCATCCTCCTGCTCGATGAAATTAGCAGTTCGCTCGACGAAGCAACAGAACACGAACTCTACCAACGTCTTTTCGCCGCATACCCAGAGAAGACCATGCTCTTCATCACCCATCGCACAGCCGTCAGCGAACTATGTAACGACCACATCATGCTGAAAGACTTTACTGCTCGAAGGTGAGTTCGTCGCCAGCCACCTTGGCGATGACGGGTTTATCATGTACAATCTCACCGCTAATGATGCGCTTGCTGAGCTCGTTGAGCAATTTGTCCTGAATGGCACGCTTCACAGGACGGGCACCGAACTGCGGGTCGAAACCAACCTTTGCAATCAGACGGATAGCATCATCGGTGACGTTCAGCGTGATGCCGTTCTGGGCAACCATCTTGACCACTTTCTCGACTTGCAGACGAACAATCTGCTGAATCTCAGTCTCGTTGAGCGGCGAGAAGGTGATGATATCGTCGATTCGGTTGAGGAACTCGGGTCGGAAAATGCTGCGAAGTTGCTCACGTTGGGCATTGCTGGTCATGATGATGATGGTGTTCTTGAAGTTCACCACACGCCCTTTATTGTCGGTCAGACGGCCATCATCAAGCACTTGCAAAAGCGTGTTGAACACATCGGGATGCGCCTTC
>CACZRQ010000108.1 GCA_902783615.1 uncultured Bacteroidales bacterium
GCCTGCCCAGACTCCTCGTGACGTCTGATAACACCAGAACAGGGCATCCGTCGTGCCAGTTCATCGAGGCCCTTCGGTCCAAGATTACAGGCATAGCAGTTCTTTCCAGGTACAAACACACGAGAAGTACCCTCCAACTCACTGATACCACCGTCAACCCAGGGTTTGCCAGCACGCATACACAAACGATTAATACAATATCTTGCCCATCGACTGTCAACACAGCCAATAACGACATCCTGCCGCATGAACAAGCCAAGACCTACATCATAGGCCACATCTCCACAGATGGTCTGTATGTCCAACGATGGATTCATCATTTTAAGACGTTCTGCTACAACATCGACCTTCTGTCGATGATGCTCTGCATCTGACTTTGAGAAAAAAACAGAACGAGATAAATTGCCGATTTCAACAACATCAAAATCCACGATGACGAGATGCTCAACACCTAAGAGAACAAGATTCTTAAGCACCTCGTTTCCCAAGGCACCACAACCAATCACCATCACTCGTGCGGCAGAAATTCGTTGTTGATCAAAGCACATATTCATTCGCGCCGCGTTATTGTTGTTTCATCTTCAATTCCACATCTACCATATCGTTACCTATCGGAACAACTGTCGCCTCCGCATCTCTGTAACCAGCGTATGTCAGACGTACCGTACAAGGTTTCGAGGCGGGGAGGTTCGTCACCACATAGGGTGTCATTCCTACTTTAATCTTGTTGATATAGATCGTAGCACCAACCACATTACTATGGATGTTAAGCAAGCCATAATTAGCCATGGGTGCACTCATATCGAGTATCTTGGGTAATCCATCATCAACCCAAAAGGGGACTATGTCCGACATTAATCCATCTTTACGGGTATTCACAGCATAATAGCCCTCCTCAAGTTCACCCTCCCATTTCCCGATAGCAACAGACTCGAGATTTATCAAAATCTCAGTACTGTCATCAGGTGCAGTAATGGTAACAGGTGCTTTGACCAAGGCCTGAATATCTGTATGAGTACTATCTTGTTTTTGTGCAAGAGCAGAATCTGCTCTGACAACACTTCGTTTCAATTTCAGTGGTATGGGCTGCAAATCAGATGAGGCCAACTCCACGACCTTCTTCTCTGATCTGGCAACATTGACATAAGCATCGTAGTAAGTCATCGATCCTTTGACCAATAGAAGATGATGATCGCCTGCAAGAAGATGACCACTAGTGGCCTCTCCCTTTCCTATAGGCTGACCATCTACAAAAATAATACCGTCAGGCATTGGTGTCCTAACGGTCAGATAGGAAAAGAAGGACTGAAGGGCAACTGATTTAATCAGTTTTGCACTATCTGTCAATTCCAAAGTATCTGCTTGTTCCTCATGAAAAGGAGCCTCTACACGATACGCATGTTTTCCTATTGGAAGGATAAATTGGGCCGTTCCATCCCTGAGAAGCACCACATTACTATCTACATGCAGAATGGCATTCTCAGGTTCAACCTTGAATACCACCCATTGTTTGGAAAGCTTATATTCTTTTCCAGGCTTATCTGTCAATAAGTTAGCCTGATAATGTTTTTTCTTACGTAATCCCTTTTTGGGAATCTTCCAGGTCACCTGTCCATAATCAGGATGAGTGATCACCAGAAATTTTGTCTTGTGAGGAGCAAGCAAGGTTATTTTACCATCTCCCGCCTCAACTTTGACCTCCGTCTTTCCGTCAGCCTTTATGGCGAACCCTGTCTCGTCAGTCATCAGATCCAAAGTTGCCTGTTTTTTATCTACTGGCAATGGCGTATGATTCAACAGATCTTTTTTGACCCGTTTAAACATTTCCACCTTCATTTTCTGTGCACCGACAGGCGACAGAAAAAGGATTAGAGATAAGGTAGCCAATATTACCTTTCTACTCATACTTTTATTTCACAGTCGCCATCGCCACGTTGCCCGGATTCGTGATGGAGATATTACCACCATAAGCACACATACACTTGCTGCTATCGGTCAAGGCTGGCATATTCATCACTTTCACCTGTGCGCTTCCAGGTGACCAGGGAGCTGTAATGACAGGAATACAAGGCATAGGTGTCAACACACCCATAGCTGCAGATGTTGCCGAGGCAACAGTTGGATTAGCTAATGACTGACACATACCGAATGTAGGAATATTAGAACCTGGTACCATATCCATGGTAGTAGCCATCAGCATATTTCCACATTTAGGGCGCAAAGGCACATTGACAATAAGTGCGGTTGGCGCCATTCCAAAACTGCATTGGAGCATCGCTCCCATCGTTACAAATTTACCCATATACCTTATTTTATATTTATTGAACCTTCAGCTCAGCCCACTGGGGGCCAAGCTGAAGGATTAAAAATCAGTGCCAAGGATTCTCAAAGGCCACAGGACCATTCTCAAGTTTCTGACATACGATTTCGATCTCCTCGTAGTGCTCCTCGCCGTCTGCCCAGTACTCCTTGTACTTCACGCAGTAGCAGCCAGTGCCCTTCAGCTGTTTCATGTCCTTA
>CACZRQ010000109.1 GCA_902783615.1 uncultured Bacteroidales bacterium
GATATTGATTATAAATGTAGTGTTCTACATATTGACTTTTTGGATCACCCCCCTCTTCGCTTTGGACGGACACTCAGACTGGTTTCTCAATTTTAATGCGCTGCACCCTATTGGGTATAGCGGCTTTGCCATCTATCAATACCTGACTTATATGTTCATGCATGGTGGATGGTGGCATTTGTTCTTTAATATGTGGTCGCTGATGATTTTTGGCAATGCAGTGGAGCAGCAGGTGGGTACCCGTCGATTCTGGTTCTACTATCTGACATGTGGTATTGGAAGTGCGTTGGTCAATCAGTTCTGCACCTTCTTGGGCGTCATTCCCCCCTCTCAGTTGGTGGGTGCCTCGGGTGCAATTTATGGCGTCATGGCAGCAGCGGCCTTCTTTTTCCCCAACGCCAGATTGTTCATCATTCCCATCCCTTTCCCCATCAAGTTGAAGTATCTGGTGGGATTTTATACTTTAGTGGAGATGTATATGGGCATCACGTCTATTGATGGAGTGGCACACTTTGCTCATTTGGGTGGTATCTTGGTGGGTGCAATCATCCTGTTCATTTGGCGAATGCAGGAGAAGAATCGTCAACAGAATGGTAACGGAAACTATTGGAAATCCACATCTTCCTCCTATGATACCTCTCATTACGACAAGGAGGAGGGCTTCTGGGAGAAACTGAAGAAAGGGTTCGGTGGCAAGCGTACGCCCAAGATGCGAGTGACCAATGTGCGTGAGACTAACTATGATGACCACGAGTACAATCGTAGAAAGAATCAGGACAATGAGGAGATAGACAGAATTCTTGACAAAATCCGTAAAAACGGGTATCAGAACTTGTCTGACAGCGAAAAGGCTACGCTCTTCAATGCCAGCAAAAAAATGAGGGGAGAGGAATGAGATTGCTGAAGAAGATTCCCATGTTCATATTCATTGCCATCAATCTGCTTTTTGTGGTGGCAATGATTTTTTGTGTCTATACTTCAACACTTCCTCCTCAATTACACCCTCGTCTGTCATACTTCGGGTTGATGTTCCCCGTTTTTCTTGTCATCAACCTCTTTTTTGTCCTCTTTTGGCTGGTTTTCAAGTGGAAGTGCATGATTGTTCCTGTGGCGGGTTTGTTGCTATGCGCACAAAGCATTCGTACCTACTATCCACTGAATGTGCCTGTCAATCCACCAGAAGGTTGCATCAAGGTACTTTCTTATAACGTAATGCATTTTGGCGACCATAAGAATGGTTCGTGGGAAGAGAATCCGATTGTGCAATACTTGAGGAAGAGCGAGGCTGACCTCATCTGTCTGCAGGAAGCGACCCATTCTAAGGTGAATGAGGTCTTTGCTACATTGGAAGATGTCTATCCTTATTGCAGCATCGAGAGGGGACCTGATAGTTTCGTCGCTTTTCTGTCCAAATACCCGATCCTCTTCAGCCAGAAGATTGAATATGAATCCATCAACAATTGCTCTATTGTCCATGAGGTGGCGATAGGAACTGACACCATCATCGTTATCAACAACCATTTGGAGTCCTATCGGTTGAGTCCTGAGGATAAGGAAGACTACCGTTCTATTATTAGAAATTATAAGCATCCAGAAGAGAACGATTCTGAGACAAAATATAAGAGTCTGACGGAGAAACTATCCATGCACGACTCTATTCGTGGTATCCAAACGGATTCTGTAGCTAAGTTCATCGATAGGAACAAGCACAGGCGGATGATTGTGTGTGGTGATTTCAACTCTTCGCCCATTTCATACACCCATCATCGGCTGACCCAATACCTGAATGATGCGTATACTCAAAGTGGAAATGGTTCTGGAACAAGTTACAATCAGAGTGGTATGTATTTCCGTATCGACAATATTTTGGTGAGTCCAAATATCACTGCATATGGTGCCATGGTCGATAAGTCCATTAAAACGAGTGATCATTATCCGATTTTTTGCTTTTTGAAATTAAAGGACGAGTAGGCATCTGTAAAACAGCGTTTTGAAAGTATCAGAAGGGCGTTTATGGAGGGAAAACCACTTTTTAATGTCACTCTAATGAATATTTTCGATAGAATTTTATTCCTATTTGTAAAAAAATACATAACTTTGCACCTTGAATTGTCCTAATCTCTTCGCGCTATATATATAATATATGTGTACGACAGGGGTTTGGGATGGTTTTTGTGAGTAAAAACTAACAAAACAAACAATAAATTTTTTAATTCATCAACAAAAATGCAAAACAAAGGATTTGTAAAGTTTTTAGCAGTGGCGTTGACCCTCATCTGCCTCTTCTACCTTTCCTTCTCTGTCGCCACCAAGTATGTGGAGGACAAAGCAGCCGAAATGGATGAGCAGGAAGCAGAGTTGTATTTGGACTCGTTGAACTCGACTCCATTCTACTTGGGCAGCTACACACTGAAGGACTGCCGTGAGACTGCAATTGGTCTTGGTCTTGACTTGAAGGGTGGTATGAATGTCATCCTCGAGGTGAGCGTGCCCGAAGTAGTTAAGGCATTGGCAGACCACAAAACTGACGAAGCTTTCTTGAAGTCTGTTGACGAAGCAGCTAAGGAAGCGCAGGAGAGTCAGAGCGA
>CACZRQ010000110.1 GCA_902783615.1 uncultured Bacteroidales bacterium
ACCCAGCGTTCTCAGATCTTCCGCACTGTCATTTTGGTGATACTCACCTATCTGCTAGTGTTCTTCGCCTTCGAGCTTTTCTCAGAGCATGATCTTGCCAAGATGAATCACAGCAACTACATCTACTTGGCAGTCAGTGGAATTTTGGTGTTGTTTGCCTACCCATTTCTTTTTATCTTCGAGAAGGCATTCGGTTACACATCGAATGTCACCCTTATCGAGCTATCAAACACCAATACGCCACTGCTCCGTCAATTGTCTGAGCTGGCACCAGGCACCTTCCAGCATTCCATGCAGGTGGCCAACCTGGTGTTCGATGCAGCTAACCGCATTGGAGCCAAAGGTCAGTTGGCCAGAACGGGAGCACTCTACCACGATATCGGCAAGATGGAAAATCCTGCTTTCTTTACAGAGAATCAAGGTGGAGGCATCAATCCCCACAAGAGTCTGAGCTACGAGCAGAGTGCAAAAGTGGTAATCAATCATGTAATCGACGGGCTCCATCTGGCAGAGAAGTACAATCTACCTACCGTCATCAGACAGTTCATCACCACTCATCATGGAGCTGGTACTACCAAGTATTTCTACATTAGTTGGAAAAACGAGCATCCTGGCGAGGAGCCAGATGCCAGCTGGTTCAGCTATCCTGGTCCCAATCCGTTCACCCGTGAGCAGGCCATCCTCATGATGGCCGATGCCGTCGAGGCAGCTTCCCGCAGCATGAAAGAATACACAGAAGAATCCATCAATCAATTGGTTGACAAGATTGTCGATTCCCAATTGGCTGATGGCTATTTCACCAATTGCCCCATCACTTTCCAGAACATCCAAACAGTCAAGCAGGTGTTCAAGACCAAGCTGAAGTCGATGTACCATCCCCGCATCAGTTATCCAGAACTGAAATAACTGATAGAAAACGAGATAAAAAGATTAGGGGGAGCTATGTGGCTCCCCCCTAATCTATATTAGCATAGGAAAATTATGCGTTGGCTTTTGCTTCAGCTTCTGCCTTCTTGCGTTTCTTCTCAGCCTCCTCAGCAATGAGGTCTTCAACAGCAGCCTGTGCGGCAGCAAGGCGAGCGATAGGCACACGGAACGGTGAGCAGCTCACATAGTTCAAACCTACACGATGGCAGAATTTAACTGATGATGGTTCACCACCATGTTCACCGCAAATACCGCAGATAAGCTGAGGACGAGTAGCACGACCCTTCTTGACAGCCATATCAATGAGCTGTCCAACACCTTCCTGGTCGAGCACCTGGAATGGGTCAACGTTCAGAATCTTCTTCTCCAGATATACTGGCAAGAAGCTGGCAATATCGTCTCGGCTATAACCGAAGGTCATCTGAGTCAAGTCGTTAGTACCGAAGCTGAAGTACTCGGCATGCTTGGCAATCTTGTCGGCTGTCAGGGCTGCACGAGGAATCTCAATCATGGTACCGATGCGGAAACGAACCACAATACCTTCGTCCTTGAACATCTTCTCGGCAGTTTCACGAATCACCTTTTCTTGTACATCGAACTCGTTGACCATACCAATCAAAGGTACCATGATTTCAGGACGTGGATCGTAGCCTTCCTTGCGCAACTTGATGGCAGCACCCAGGATGGCACGCGTCTGCATGGCAGTAATCTCAGGATAGGTATTACCCAGACGGCAACCACGGTGGCCGAGCATTGGGTTACTCTCACTCAAGTTAGCCACACGCTGTTGGATTTCCTGTACGGTAACACCCATATCTTCTGCCATAGCTTCCTGACCTGCCAGATCGTGAGGCACGAACTCGTGCAATGGCGGGTCGAGCAGACGGATGTTAACTGGACAGTTGTCCATCACCTTCAAGATTTCATAGAAGTCAATCATCTGGTAAGGCAGGATCTTCTCCAACGCAGCCTCACGACCTTCCTTCGTCTCAGAAAGAATCATCTCACGCATAGCGCGTATCTTCTTAGCCTCGAAGAACATGTGCTCTGTACGGCACAGACCGATACCCTCAGCACCGAAGCTGTGGGCTACGGCAGCATCACGAGGCGTATCAGCATTTGTACGAACGCGCAACTTAGTATATTTGTCGCAGAGGTACATCAGTTCAGCGAAGTCGCCACTTACCTCAGCAGCCTTGGTATCAATACGGCCTTCATAAACCTCACCCGTACTTCCGTTCAGTGAGAGGTAGTCGCCCTCATGCAAGGTAGTGTCGCCAATGGTCAGCGTCTTGTTCTTATAGTCAACAATCATAGCACCAGCACCTGTTACGCAGCACTTACCCATACCACGAGCCACCACAGCAGCGTGACTGGTCATACCACCACGGCAGGTTACAATACCCTGAGCCACAGCCATACCAGCCAGATCCTCAGGAGAAGTTTCCAAACGCACCAGAATGACACGCTTGCCCAAGCCATGCACGCGGGCTGCATCGTCGGCGAAGAAAGTGATGTGACCGCAGGCAGCACCTGGAGATGCAGGCAAACCACGGGTCAGCACCTTGGCACGACGCTGTGAGCGAGGCTCGAATACAGGATGCAGCAGCTCGTCAAGCTTGTTAGGCTCGCAACGCATGATGGCAGTCTTCTCATCGATGATGTCCTCACGCAGCAGATCCATAGCAATCTTCACCATAGCGGTACCTGTACGCTTGCCATTACGTGTCTGCAAGAACCACAGCTTGCCTTCCTGTACGGTGAACTCCATATCCTGCATGTCCTTATAATGCTTCTCCAACTTATCCTGGATAGCATACAGCTGCTTGTAGATCTCAGGCATTGACTCCTCCATAGAAGGATACTTGGTTGCTCGATCTTCCTCACTGATGCCCTGCAACTTAGCCCAACGGCGTGAGCCTTCAAGGGTAATCTGCTGAGGAGTGCGGATACCAGCCACCACATCTTCGCCCTGTGCATTCACGAGATACTCGCCATTGAAGATGTTCTCACCTGTAGCAGCATCGCGGCTGAAGCATACACCAGTAGCTGAGGTGTCACCCATGTTACCGAATACCATAGCCATGACGCTCACTGCGGTACCCCATTCTGATGGAATACCCTCCATTTTACGATACAGAATGGCACGTTCGTTCATCCAGCTGTCGAACACAGCGCAGATGGCTCCCCAAAGCTGCTCAACAGGATTATCCGGGAAACTCTTGCCTGTACGCTTCTTGATGGCTTCCTTGAACAGAGTAACCAGCTTGCGGAGCTCATCAACGTTCAAGTCTTTGTCGAGCTTGATGCCACGCTCTTCCTTTACCTTTTCTATAATAGCCTCGAAGGGGTCAATTTCAGTCTTGTCAACTGGTTTCATACCCAGTACCACATCGCCATACATCTGGACGAATCTGCGGTAACTGTCATACACGAAACGCTCGTTGCCAGTTTTCTTCACCATACCCTCGGCCACCTTGTCGTTCAGACCCAAGTTCAGAATGGTATCCATCATACCTGGCATGGAGGCACGTGCACCAGAACGAACAGAAACCAGCAATGGATTCTTCGGATCGCCGAATTTGCTGTTCATCAGTTTCTCGATATGGGCTACTGCCTTCTCAACATCATCCTTCAGGAGGGCAATCACGGCGTCCTTTCCCTTCTGGAAATACTCGTTGCAGACCTCAGTAGTGATGGTGAAGCCTGGAGGAACAGGCACACCAATCAGGTTCATCTCGGCACAGTTGGCACCTTTACCGCCTAACAAGTTACGCATGTCAGCGCGTCCTTCAGCCTGGCCGTTACCAAAAGTATAAACTCTTTTGTCTTCCATAATAAATCAGCTATAAATTATTATTAAATGATTGTCAAAATCAGTGGCACATCACACGATACGCCCATATTAGGATGCAAATATAAGGCCTTTTTTTATATTTTTTGATTTTTTATTCAAAAAAGACGGAGAAAAAGGCGTTTTATTTTGTAAAATCAGTTTTTATTCCTAATTTTGCAGCCGTTATGATGAATTTGAGGAGGGGCTTAGGGCTCCTTTTTTTATTGTATTAATGTTAAAGCGTAATTATGATTGACAAAAAAACTGTTGAGAGCGTTGCACAGGAATGGTTAAAGGACAAGGATTACTTCTTGGTGGATGTAATGTTGGGTGCTGACAACAAAATCAGCGTAGAGATTGACCATCAGGATGGCGTGTGGATTGACGATTGCGCCGAGTTGAGCCGCTTCATCGAGGAGCGTTTGGGCGAGGAAGGTGCCGACTACGATTTGGAAGTGGGTTCTGCCGGACTGGGACAACCCTTTAAGATTCTGCGCCAGTATGAATGCCACATAGGTAAGGATGTGGAAACGCTTACCACCGATGGCCGCAAGTTAAAGGGCGTGCTGAAGGAGGTTGACGCCGATCACATCGTACTGACAGTACAGGAAAAGATCAAGCCAGAGGGAGCCAAGAGACCCAAACTGGCAGATGTGGACTACAATCTGAAAATGGAAGAAATAAAATATACAAAATATTTAATCAGCTTTAAATAAACATTATGGCTAAAAAAGCAGAAACCGTGAGCATGATTGATACCTTTAAGGACTTCAAAGACTCACAAAGCATTGACCGCACTACGTTGGTAAGCGTAATGGAGGAGAGCTTCCGAAGCGTAATCGCAAAGATTTTCGGTTCGGACGAGAATTATGACGTGATTGTGAACCCTGATAAGGGCGACTTGGAGATTAGACGCAACCGCGAGGTAGTGCCCGATGGTGAAGTGACAGATCCTAATTTGCAGATTTCACTCTCGGAAGCAAGAGCAAATTATGGCGAAGATTATGAAGTTGGTGAAGATGTTACCGATGAAGTGGATTTCAGCAAGTTTGGTCGCCGTGCCATCCTGAATCTGCGTCAAACATTGAGTAGCAAAATCCTGGAGCTGCAGAAAGATGCCATCTATAACCGTTATATAGATAAGGTGGGCACCATCGTGAGCGCTGAAGTTTATCAGGTTTGGAAAAGGGAAATGTTACTGCTTGATGAGGATGGCAATGAGTTGTTGCTGCCTAAGCAGGAACAGATTCCTACCGATTTCTACCGCAAGGGCGAAACAGCCAGAGCAGTGGTGGCACGTGTTGAGAACAAGAACAACAACCCGAAGATTATCTTAAGCCGCACAAGTCCGCTGTTCCTGCAGCGACTGTTTGAGATTGAGGTGCCAGAAATCAACGATGGTCTCATCACCATCCGCAAGATTGCCCGCATCCCAGGCGAAAGAGCAAAGATTGCTGTTGAGAGCTACGATGATCGCATCGATCCAGTAGGTGCTTGTGTGGGCGTAAAAGGTAGCCGCATTCACGGCATCGTTCGCGAGTTGAGGAATGAGAACATCGATGTTATCAACTACACTTCCAACACCTCACTGTTTATCCAACGCGCTTTGAGTCCTGCACACGTTAGCAGCATCAGGCTCAACGAGGAAGAGCATAAGGCTGAGGTCTATCTGAAACCAGATGAGGTGAGCCTGGCCATTGGTAAAGGCGGTATGAACATCAAGTTGGCTTGTATGCTGACCGACTATACCATTGATGTATTCCGTGAACTGGATGGCGATGGTGTTGAGGATGAAGATATCTACTTGGATGAGTTCCGCGACGAAATTGACGACTGGGTGATTGATGCATTCAAGGAAATGGGTATCGAGACTGCCAAGACCGCACTGAATGCTCCTCGCGACATGATTATCAAGAAGACCGATCTGGAAGAGGAAACGGTTGACTATGTATTGGATGTGTTGAGGAAGGAGTTTGAGGAGGATTGAATAACGTAATAAAAGAAAGAAAGAATGCCTGTAAGATTAAATAAAGTAACAAGAGATTTGAACGTAGGTATCAGCACCGCCGTAGAATACCTCAGAAAAAAGGGATATGAGGTGGAAGAAAATCCTAACGCCAAAATCACCGACGAGCAGTTTGACTTGCTTCGTCAGGAGTTTAGCACCGACAAGGCGTTGAAGGCGAAGTCTGATCAGTTCATTCTCGGTAGAAAGGAAAAAGACAAGGATAAGGTGAAGAAACCTGCCGTTGCCATCAAAGGCTATGAACCTGCCCCAGAGAAAGCAAAGCAGACGTTCAAGCCAATCGGCAAGATTGACCTCGACTCAGTGGGTAAACCTGCCAAGCAGACAAGCAAGGTAGAGGTTACACCTACAGAAACCACACCCGCTCAGGTGGATAAGAAGCCACAGGATGAGCCTGTCAATAAACCAGCTGACAAGCCTGTTGAGATTGAAGAACCAAAACAGGTGGTGACTACAGAACCAGCCACAACTCCTGAGAAACCGAAAGTGGAGGTTAAGGAACAGGCCGAAGTTCAACCGCAGAAGAAGGCTGAACCTCAAGAGCAGACAATGCCAAAGGCTCAGCAACCTGCCGAGCAACAGACCAAGGTTCAGGATCAGAAGAAACCTGCTGCTAACACACCAGAAACAAAGCCTGCTTCTAATCCGCAGAAGCAAAGTGCAACTCGCGAAGATGCCAATAACGACGGCATTTTCCGACTGAAGACCGATGTGAAGGTAAGCAAGCTGAATGTGGTAGGTCACGTAGATCTCGATCAGCTTAACACTTCTACCCGCCCCAAGAAAAAGAGTAAGGAGGAGAAGAAGAAGGAACGCGATGAGCGCGAGAAGCAACGCCAGAGCCAGCGT
>CACZRQ010000111.1 GCA_902783615.1 uncultured Bacteroidales bacterium
TCCGTATTCCTTGCAAGCAGCTGCCAGTTCGCCCACCACATCGCCCTTATAGGAAGAATGGGTAATGTTATAATCTGTCAATTCGGTGGGCCACAGGCAGAAGCCATCATGATGCTTGGCGGTAATGATTACTCCCTTCATGCCTGCTTCCTTCAGGGTCTTAGCCCATTGCTTGGCATCCAAACGAGTAGGATTGAAAGTCTTGGGATCAGTATCCCCATACCCCCACTCCATATCATTAAACGTATTGAGTCCGAAATGGATAAAGGCATACGTTTCCATCTTCTGCCACTCCACCTGCTTTTCTGCGGGAATGGGATAGACAGGCGCAGGGGCTGGAGTGTTATCGGCACAAGAAACCAAGCCCAAAGCCATTATTGCTGCAAACAGCATGTTCTTATTCATGGTAGTCAAATTGTAAAACATGGCAAATGTACAACAATTGCCGCATTTAAGCAAATGTTTTTGATGGCAAAGTGAAGCTGAAGGTACTGCCTTTGCCTGGACAGCTCTCCACCCAGATTTTACCACCATGAGCTTGAACCAAGTGACGGGCATTGGTAAGTCCCATTCCGTGACCATTTCGATGACGACCTACAGGCTGTTCAATGCGATAATAGGGTTTGAATATCTTTTTCAGATACTGGCCTTCGATGCCCCAACCATTATCCGTTACTGAAACCAAAGGCACATTGTTAAGTAAAGCAAGCTTTATCTGCACTTCTACCCCAGCATCGGCATACTTCACGGCATTCTCCACCAAGTTGCGAAGGATGCGCTCCACCTTATCGGCATCCACCATCAGTTCCATGTTCTGAGGCAATTGATTATCAATGCTAATGCTATGCCGTTTGGCTTGATACACCATATCCACCTCCTGTTTCACCGTTTCTGCCAAAGATGCTAAATCTGCTGGTTTTCGATTCACAACAATGTGCGCCCTTTCCTCACGAATGGTATTGCCCAAAGTTTCGATTTCATGCTGCACATGCCTTAGCATCACCCCATTATGATTCTCAATGGCTTTCATGTCCTCATCGTTTTCCATATCCTTCTGGCTCTCAATGATGGAAATGGCAGTAGTGACAGGTCCTTTCAAATCGTGGATAATGCCACCAGTAGCAGCTTCCCTTTGTATCAAAGCCTGTTCTTTTCGACGGATAACAGTGAGCTGTATCAACACACATCCCAAGGCAACGAGCATCAGCAAGAAACTAATCAATAGAGGGAACACCTCCTTCTGGGCAAACTCATTGAATGAGATAAGAGCCTCCATCTGCAAGAACTGTCGTTCCTTCAAACCTATCTGATAACAGCGCTGATAGTTTGCCTGCTTGAATGAGAAATCCCCCAAGGAATCGATTACCTGCCTTTCTCTATCATATAAAGTATATCGAAGAGGAACATCTACATTCATGTGTGAGGACAAGATACTGTCAAAGATGGAGAGATTCATGTTGTAACCTCTGTCAATATACCTGTCTTGCCAATAGAGAGAATAGAGTTCCCTCTGAGATTTGGCAAGACCTTTCGCCTTTGCCTCCCTGCCATCAATCGCATAGATAACATAATTGCCATTCTTCACCTTAGGCAAACTGAGCATACTGTCAACCCATTGCTGAGGCGTGGTTTCCACATCATACGAAATGACAGGTCTGTCCTGGTCTGGATTTGGCAACCTTCCCCTGATCTGTTGCTCTCCCTCATTTGCATAACCGTATGCCTTGTCGATGGCTTCAGACACCTCCTGCACATAGCCATCATACTTGTTCTGTATGCCAACAAACAGCAACACCATAATGGCGGCAATGGCCACCAACGCTATGACATAATACTTTTTCATTCCTTGACCGTTAGTTTATATCCTGCCCCCCAGATGGTTTCAATCTCCACCCCACTTTCTGGTGGAAAATAGTCTCTGAGATGGCACACCAAGTTGTTCAAACTGGCAGCTGTGGAGTCATCACTTTTCCATAGATGTTGGTAAATTTCCGTTCGCATCACCACATTCCCTTGATTCATCACCAAGAGGTTCAGCAATCTGCTCTCGAAAGCAGTCAATTGAATGGTTTGCTGGCCATCGCTCAACGTCTGGTTCTTTCTATTGAAATTGAAAGTGCCTATCTTAATGGTAGGATTGTTGGTAATCAAATAGCGCTTCTGACTATTGATAATGGCTGTCAGTTCATCCATTTGCAAAGGTTTCTTGATGTAATAGTTGCCACCAGCCTTCAGAGCCCTCACCATTTCAGAACTTTCTGTATGAGAAGTGATGAAGATGATGGAAGCAAAAGGAGCAGCATTCTCGATGGTAGGCAACGACCAGACCCCATCAGCTCCTTCAAAGCCAATGTCCAAGAGAATGATGTCTGGTTGAGCTTCCTTGACTCGCATACTCACATTCTCCAAGTTATACAGGCATTCGCATTCGTCTCCATGCTTCTCCAAGTGTCTTTTCACGAGGGCACACAGGGCTATATCATCATCTATTATCAGAATCTTCATACCATTTATTATTATTGATGCGAAGATAAACAATTCAAATCATAATTGCTTGCTCTTGGTCGTTAAAAAATAAGATTGTGAAGCAAATATTAGATTTGAATTATATTTGTTATATTTGCATCGTGTAACTTTGTCATAGTTAAACATAAAATATGAGTGCTATGAAAAAGACGATCGGACTATTAGGATTATTGGCATTGTTGCTCTGCCAAGGCTTGCAGGCACAAGAGCTGACGGGCACTATCTTGAAGGATGGGAAGCCACAGAAGAATGTGAGTGTTTGGCTGAAACATAACAAAGGCACTGCCAAAACAGATAAAAAAGGACAATTCTGGTTGCCAAGAGTATTGCCCACTGATACCTTGGTGATGGGAATCAGCACCAAGTATGATGCACAACTATTGATTGGCGAGCATAAGGACATCATCATTAATTTGGAAGAAGATGGCTTTACCGTTACTGGAGGCCTGGAGGAAGTAACAGTTACTGCTCCATCCAGCAAGAGAACTGAATACACTTCTGTCATTACCTTGAAGAAGATGCAGGTGGTGAATCATGACATGATTATGCGAGAACATATCAAGTCTGTACTTGATGCCATCAGACGCATAGTGCCTGGGGCACAATACATAGTGGAAGAGAAAACTTTTAAGAAAACCATCTCTATCATTCGAGGGCGTAACTCCATGAGAAACCTAGAGCCTCCCTTGTTTATCATCGATGACATCCCTTACGAGTCAGGTGTAGATATTGACAGTTTCCTTTCGATGGACGATGTGGCAGAGCTAACTGTTGATCGTGATGGCAATGGCTATGGCGTTCGTGGTGCCAATGGCGTGGTGATTATCAGAACCTTGAAGGGGAGTGACAGATAAAATGATCAAACAATGAGAAAGACGATTGGACTATTGGGATTGTTGGCTTTGTCGCTTTGTCAAGGCTTGCAGGCACAAGAGCTGATGGGCACTATCTTGAAAGATGGGAAGCCACAGAAGAACATCAGGGTGTGGCTGAAGCACAACAAGGGTACTGCCAAGACTGACAAAGAGGGACAATTCTGGTTGCCAACCGTGCTGCCTACTGATACCTTGGTAATGGGTATCAGCACAAAGTATGATGCTCAATTGGCCATAGGTGATCATAGCAATATCGTTGTTCATTTAGAGGATGACGGTTTTACCGTAGAAGCAGGATTGGGAGAGGTAACTGCCACAGCTTCTGCTCCATCAACCTTGAGGAATGAATATACTTCTGTTATAACACTGAAGAAAATGAGGATCATCAATCACGATGCGATTATGCGAGAGAACATCAAGGATGTTTCTTCTGCCATCAGGCGATTTGTGCCTGGGGCGATGCAGGTTGGCAATAGTTCATCAGTACTTAGCATCATCCGAGGCCGAAACTCCATGCGATTGCCTGAGCCCCCTCTGTATGTCATCGATGGCGTACCATATAATGTGACTGAGGTTGACAGTTTTCTCCCCATTGAAGATATTGCAGAAATCACTGTAGATCGCGATGGCCTGGGTTATGGCGCTCGTGGAGCCAATGGCGTAGTGATTATCCGTACGATGAGAGGGAGCGATACAAGGAAATACTGAAAGAGAGCAACCTCATCAGCTGCTCTCTTCTATTGTTTATTCTCCTAACGCTTTGCCAGACATCAGGATATCCACCAAAGGCTTGTCTTTGTAGCTCTCAGTGCGCTGATCCCAAAAACCAAAGTCGCCATCATAGCACCAAGTAGTCCAAGCTATGTCGAATTCATCGAACACCTCAATCATGTCCTTGTACCACTTATAGGCCAAATCGCGTTCAACTGGCTCATACACACCCCATTCGCCACAGAACAACTGCAAGCCATATTTTTTGGCAGCAGCAATGGCATCCTTGAAGTCCTCACGAATCTTATCCTTGTTCCATACCTGCGTGAGGAAAGGCTTCAGCTCTTCCTTAATCTCCTCAGGCGCAGCATCATAGTCTTCCTGGGTAATCAGGACGCCAGGATAGTTGATATTCCCTTTGAACCTACCAAGCGGAGTCCAGAAAGCACCACGATGGGTAATCAGCATGGGATGATAGTAATGGAAAGAAAGAATCAGGTTCTTATCACCCTCTGGCACACGCAGATACTTGATGGTCTCGTAGTCCTGCCAACGATTGGAGCCCACCACCAAAGTACGGCGAGGCTCGATGGCACGCATGGCCTTGTGCACCTTCTCCACCACCACATTCCACTGTTCATGCTCAGGAGCAATCGGCTCGTTCATAAACTCGTATGCCACAGAGTCGTTGCTATAGCCCTTCAGCACATCAGAGAGCTGATACCACATGTTGATGAGACCTTGCTGTGATTCCTCCGAGGTAAACAAGGTGTTGTTATTGTCGTTGTCGATAAAGGCATGTGAGCGAATGATGTGCAGATCGACCACCACACGCAGATGATGCTTTTCAGCCAGGTTGATGGCATTGGTCAGCAAATCCCAAGCCTCTTGCAGCTTATTGCCATCTTCATCCCAGAACTGCACCTCGTCGATAGGGATGCGCACAAAGTCGAAGCCCAACTGCTCCAAACGCTCGAAGTCATCTTCCTGAATGTGATTTCTGCGTGCCTCACCTGTCGCCCTCGACTGCGACAGCCAATGACTCAGGTTGGTACCACGCTTGATGGTGAAGTTGTTCACCCCATCATCCTGCTGACCTGCACAGGAGGTCAGCCCAAGCACTGTCATAGCGGCAAATGCCAGTAAAGTAAAGATCTTTTTCATTGCTTTGAATTTTTCATTAAACTGATGTGCAAATATAGCGATTATTTCCAAAAAGCATTCATGTTTACCTAAAAAAGCAATGATATAGTAATTGACTGAACTATCGGTAGTGGTTAGCCCCTAACGGGGCTAAATTATAACACTTTAGTCACTTCCGAGATTTGAATTAGCATTATTTAACAATGAAAATGTTTGTTTCAACGAAAAAGTTTCGTTTATTTGCACATAGAAATTGTTTGCATCGACATGCAAACCCTGTTTAGCGACGCTAATAAAACCTGTTAAGATATGATTAAACTTACTCAAAAAGAAGAATTTGCGATGGATCTATTCTGGGAGAAAGGTCCGTTATTCGTAAAAGAATTGATGGATTTCTACGATGAACCCAAGCCTCACATCAACACCGTTTCATCCGTTGTTCGAGCTTTGGAAGAGAAAGGCTTGCTCACCCATGAGAGTTTTGGTGGCAGCTTCCGTTATGCCCCAGCCATGACTCGCGAGGAGTTTGGACAGCAAACCTTCAAGGGTGTCATTGGCAAATATTTCGACAACTCCTACCTGCGAGCAGTATCAGCCCTCGTGAAAGAAGAGGACATCTCTGTGGATGAGCTGAAGAAACTCATCAAGATGGTAGAGAAAGGTAGTCTTTAATCGCTAAAGCTATGGGAGCATTCTTTGTCTATATCCTGAAATCAGCGATATGCCTGACAGTCTTTTATCTGTTCTATCGCTTGCTGTTGAATCGTGAAACCTGTTGGCGATTCAACCGATTTCTGTTGCTCTCGCTCTTAGCATTCAGCTTTGTATTGCCTCTGATACAGATACATACCACAAATCCTGCTCAAGTGAATACGGCTTTGGTCTATGCAGAGGATTGGCTCATCGACGAGGTAGAGGAACAACCTGTCGTCGATGCCGTTGCCCCAACAACCCAGTCCTTTACTTGGAGACAAGCGGTGGTGGTAATATATATAATAGGTGTATTGGGGGTACTGACATTGAACCTTGTTTCTTTGTGGCAAATGCGAGGATTACTGCGACGAGGTAAAAGAACACCTATGCCAAATGGATTTCCCCAGAAGGATGTTCAGTTGGTGTTGCTACCAGGCAATGTGTCTCCTTTCAGCTGGATGCACTATATCTTTATCTCAGAGAACGATTTCAACCATCAACCTCGTGAGATCATGATACATGAGTGTGCCCACTTGGCTCATCGCCATTCGTGGGACTTGCTTTTCTGCGAACTTTGCCTTTGCCTGCAATGGTTCAACCCTGCGGCTTGGTTAGCGAAGCAGGACTTGATGACCTTGCATGAATACGAAGCGGATGATGCTGTATTGACGGCTGGTGTCAATGCCCAGCAATATCAAATGATGTTAATTCGCAAAGCCGTAGGCACTCGCTTGGTAACCATCGCCAACAGTCTCAACCAGAGCAACCTGCAAAGGCGTATCGTGATGATGTTGAAACCTAAGTCTGGTAAATGGATCATGCTGAAGAGTCTCTTCATCTTGCCTTTGGCAGCTTTGACATTGGCAGCATTCGCAAGGCCGATTGTTCGTCAAGCTACCGTTACCCTAAAGGATGTTGTCAGTGTAGAGCTTCCCCCTACCCTTGTATCAAGCTATTTGGAAGCGATTGAAGATACCATTCCCTATCAAGTGGTGGAGGAGATGCCTGCATTTCCTGGAGGCATAAAGGCGATGTTAGATTTTATCAGTGACAATGTACAATACCCCAAGGAGGCAATGGAGGCTGGTATCAAAGGCAGGGTTACAGTTATGTTTATCGTCAACAAAGATGGTACATTAAGCAATACCACTGTCTTGCGAGGTTTGGAACCATCACTGGATGCCGAGGCTTTGCGAGTTGTCAACTCAATGCCACGATGGGCACCAGGCAAGCAAAATGGGAAGGCTGTACGCACACGATATGTAGTACCAGTGAACTTTAGATTGCAATAACCGTAATAATATAACATTATGAAAACCATTTGTTTAGCAACCACGATAGTGGCTGCTCTGGGCATCCTATGCGCTTGTGGCCCAGCAAGCAATCAGCCTGTAGGCTTGGACAATAGTCCTGTGGTGGCACAACGAGTAGTGACTCCACAAGGGGATGAGGTGGTGGTAGCCAATATGGATTTGATGACTGATACCATCGACTTCCCAATGTCTCTCTTGCTCTCTGATTTAGAGATTGTGAAGTTGGATGATCGCCAAGAAGCATTGATTGGTGATGGCTATACCTTTGTCAGTCCCAATCACATTGTTTCTTTGTCATACCAGTCAGGAGTGAAGCTTTTCAATAGAGATGGAAGTTTCATCACCTCTGTTTCGAAAAGAGGCAATGGTCCTGATGAATATCGTAATGGATTATACGATGCTCAGATTGACGATGCGAACAATCGCTTGTACTTTATCAATTTCAATGCCAACAAGGTGATGACCTTCGACCTGCAAGGCAATGCTCTCCAGCATATTCCATTGGCAAAGCAAGTGAAGAAAGGCAAGTTCCACATCGATACAGAGAAAAAGCGGATTTATATGGCTGCTTTGTGCTTTGAGAATACTGAGCCTGCTTTCTATATTCAGGACTTTGAGGGTAATCTAATTCAGGAACTCCCATCCAATCATTTGGCATCGCAAGTGATGGATTTCAGCAATGAAGTCTATTCTGAGCTAAATACCTCGGCCTTAGATTATTCCATGTTCTGGTGGGGACAAGATAGATTGGATTCCCTCTATCATTACGATGAAGCAACCAACAGAATGGTGCCCAAGTTTACCTCTAATCTGAATTGCTTGGATAATATGCACCATTACATAGAACTTCCTGACTATTATTTGGTTTCACGTTATCAGCCCAATCCCCCTAAGTCGATGTTGGCTATGATAGACAAGCAGACACTCAAGGGAAGCTATGTTCGCCTCATACTCGACATGATGGGTGATATAGATGTAACTAATACAGGCTTCGTTGATGGTAACTATACGCTGAACATTCCTCCTTTCTATCTGCAGAAACAGTGGATGGATTGGCAAGACCTCTCTGACTTACCTGCTGGAGTTGCCAAGTTCATAAAGTATATCCAAACAGAGGATGCCGAAGACATGAACAATGTAATTCTGCTTGGCAAACTCAAACAAAGCAAAGACGAAGGCTTTACCCTGAAAGACATGAACTTTGACCCTAATGGCGTGGTGAAGCAAAAAGTTGTTAGTCAGGTTAATGATGTAGCAGAAGCAGATACCACCGTTTATGAATACAATGATTTGGATAATTGGGCTATGTTCCCAGATGGTGACGTACAAGGGGCATTGAAATATGTTAGAGAGAGGGTACACTATCCTGACAATGTCAGTGCCGATGTCAAAGGTCTTGTCCAAGTATCTTTCATCGTTAATGCGGATGGTAGCTTGATAGATATTCAACTTCGTAAGGGTCTTCACCCTGCCTTAGATGAGCAAGTCATCCAAGCATTCAAAAGTATGCCCAAATGGAGACCTGCCAAAAGAGATGGTAAATCAGTACGCTCCAAATACACGATGGCAGTAGGTGTTGAAAAGCAATAAGCATCATGAAGATCGTGATTATAGAAGACGAGGATATGCTGAGCAGTGTGCAATATGCATTGCAGGGCAAAGGTGTAAAGGCTGAAGGACTTGGTGCGCTCGATGAGCAAGTGAAGAAGTTAGAGCCAGATGTTATCTTGATGGACAAAAGCGTCAAAATTGGCTCTTTCATCTTCACCCCTGCCAGCAAGACATTAGAGCGAAATGGAGAGGTAATTCGCCTCTCCATCTACCAAAACAAGTTGCTCTACCTGCTCTGCGCTTGCATGAACATCACGGTAAGTCGTGAAGAAATAACCCGCATGCTTTGGCCTGATGTCATCGTCATCGACCAATCACTCAACAACCTCATCAGTCAACTCCGCAAACTCCTCAGTGCCGACCCTCATATTCACATCGATACCATCCGAGGCGTGGGTTATCGACTTAGGTCAATTGCAAAGATTAACTCTGTGTGATGTTATAAAAAAGAGGTTACAGGAGTATACAAAATTAGGAATCAATAAGGGCAGAGCCAAAGCCCTGCCTGCACTATCTTAGTCAAACACTTCGCTGAAGAGTTTTTTAAATTGACCTTCTCTATAACCCATAATCTGTTTCTCTATCTTGCCATCAGGGTTGATCAGCACATAATATGGGATGCCAACAACTCTATAATTGGCATAAATGCCACCTTCGCCTTTACCCTCGCTCCAATTGCTCCAAGTGATGTCGTGCTCTTCTGAAGCCTTTCTCCAACGTCTTTCTGTGTCAATACTCATACTTATGATAGCCAACCTTTCGCCATACTTTTCATACATCTCTTTCATTTCCGGGAAAGCCTTTATACAAGGGCCACAACCACTGCTCCAGAAGTCAAGCAAAATATATTTGCCTTTATGCTCAGCAATGTGATGCAAGTTACCATTTAGGTCGTAAAAGTCAGCGTCAGGGAAATCGTCGCCATCCATAGCCTGCTTTGGTGGATATAGGTTCCCATAAATAGTCATACCCTCTATTGATTGCTTAATATCATCTGGCAAAGACTGATATATGGCTTTCGCCTTTTCTGGATTAACACGATCAGGCATAGAATTTGAGTATGAAGACAGCATTTTCAACGTTCTCATAAAAGGTTGGGAGGGCTTCATTCCCATCATTTTATCCATCACTTTATCATAGTATATTGAATATGTTGAATCCAACTGATTGTTGATTGAACTATAACGATTGCGTACCTCTGCATAACGTTCCTTCTCTGTTTCACGATCAACACTGTTCAATTCATTAATCGTTCTACCGAAGGCCATGATGAGATCTTGAAGCACCTCGTATTCAGGTATAGCATTCAATGCGTCATAGTCTTTTTGTTCAGGCACCAAACTTTCAACGCTCCAAGACATAATGCGTGAATCATGTCCTTTCACTTTTATATGAGCACCTGGAGCTGTATATATCCTTCTACCGGCAGAAGGAAAATCATCATCGCTTACATACACCATCAATACATTCAGCTCTGGATCGCTCATCTGTTCCTTAAAGAAAAACTTCCCTCCTTGGATGGTATCTTTTGCTAATAATGAGCCAACGTCGCCATCGAATTGAAAAAGAGTAATCTCCAAACCATCTTTCACTCCCGTTAGCTCTCCTTCTATAATATAAGGTGTATCAGGACTCACCGGCTTCTCTTGGCAAGCAACCAGCAAGATAATCACCAAAAATGATAATAACGTCTTTGCTTTCATTTTTATCTGTTAGTAATAATTTATCAGTCAAACAATTCGCCATAATCCCATTACTTTAATCCTATTGCCTCCATCAGATAGTTTTTATTGAAGCCTCGGATGGTTTCAACAATCTTGCCTTCTGGATTGATGAGCACATAGAACGGAATGGCATTGATGCGATAGTTGGTGTAGAGGCCAGCTCTGCCCTTCAGCTCATTCCAATTGTCCCAAGTTAATTCATGTTTCTTGGAAGCAGTTCTCCAATACTTCTCAGGATCAATACTGATGCTGATGATGGATAACCTGTTGCCTGCTTCTTCATATAATTCTTTCATTTTTGGGAATGCTTGCAGGCAAGGGCCACAGCCTCCGCTCCAGAAATCTAACAAGATGTACTTCCCCTTGAACTCACTGATATGATGCAGATTGCCTTGCAGGTCGAAGAAGTCGGCATCAGGTGCAGATTTCCCCACTCGCGCTTGCTGAGGCGGATTTAATAAAGCATTGATTTCCAGTCCCAAGATTGATTGTTTTTGTTCATCAGACAGCTTTTCATAGAGAGACAAGAACATTTCTTTATGAGGGAAATTTTCTTTAGAAGCATTGAATCTAAGATGGTGGAGCAACTCTTCCATCAACGCCTCAGAGACATTCATATTCATCATGTGCTGTAACTGTTTAGCAACCACTACCTGATAGGCTTTAGAAAGCTTATTGGCATCTTCCCAACTACGAAGTGCCCCATTCTCATCTGTAAGAGCAATATCCAAATCAGATAGTTCTATGATTTCCGTCCTTGACACCTCCCTCAGCTCATTATATAGAAGTTGCCTAGGGATTCGGCTATCAACTTCCCATAGCTCAGTATAGTGATCAAGCCCTGTAACCTTCACATGTACACCTGGTTGCACATAAATAAACAGGCTTGAGCTTCCATTATATTCTTTTTTGTTTACACGCAATGCCAACTGTGTATTGTTGTCTCGAATCTGCTCTTTGAAGTAGAATTTCCCATTCTCAATGGTATCTCTCGCAATAACCTCATATATATTACCCAGATATTGAGACAATGCAATTTCCATCCCATCTTCCACATTTGGCACATAGCCTTCAATTATATAAGGTGTATCAGGACTCACTGGCTTCTCTTGGCAAGCAACCAGCATCAGGGCAGAGAATAACACCAATAATGTTCCCAAAGATTTCATTTCATCCCCCAAAGTTACATTTTCCCTTTCTCTATCTCTTTCAGAATTTCTCGCAGATCTTCTGCAGAGATGGCTTGCTCTTTGGCGAAGAAAGACACCATCTGGCGATAAGAATCGTGGAAATAGTCCTTCACCCAAGACTGCATGAACTTGCTGCGATACTTGTCCTTTGAAATTTTGATGCTATAGAGATAGGACACCCCTTTGGCAGTGGATTTCAAATATCCCTTTCGCTCCAGATTCTTCACCGTTGATGCCACAGAAGTATAGGGTGGCTTGGGGTCAGGATAGATATCCATCACCTCACGAATGTAACACGCCTTGCCCAATTGCCAAAAGAGCATCATCACATCTTCTTCTTGCTTAGTCAGTTTTTCCATCTTCATATAAGTTTAGGGGGAGGGCATGCCGAAACATACCCTCCTGGTTAACAGATTATAATCCACGAAAATTAACAGGCACCGTATATCTCACAGCCACAGGCTCGCCGTCCTGCTTGCCTGGATTCCATTTTGGCATCAGCTGCAAAACACGCAAGGCTTCTGCATCCAAATCGGGAGATACCCCTCTCAGGATTTTGAAATCTCGGCAAACACCATCTTCACCCACCACAAACGAGGTGGTGACACGACCCTGAATCTTGGCTTCCTTAGCCGTTTCAGGATACTTCACATTCGCTTGGAGGAAATCAATCAAAGCCTGCATGCCACCAGGGAACTCAGGCATTTCTTCCGTCACAATAAAGAAATCTTCGCCAGCCTTCTTAATTTCCACCTCCTTGTCGCCGTACATGGTTGTAATAGAGCCATCTTCATGGATGATGGATTTCTTCACTTGTTGTGCGCTTACTGGCGAGCTGCTCATCATAAACAGCAGGGCGCACACAGGCAGAAGCAACAGATACTTGATTCTGCCAATCTTTTTGCTACGTTCTTTGTTCATCATCTTGATTCTTTGTTTTAAGGTTAATACATTGAAATTATTAGTAAGAGTAGCTACACTTCCTTGATAAGTAAGGGCCAGCAGATGATACTGATAGGCTCTGGCATCATGGCCTTTATCTACCACACTCTGGTCTGCCAAGTATTCCAAGTTGATGCGAACCTCTCGCCTCATGATCCAGACGAAGGGGTTGAACCAGCAGAGAATGCAAGCCAGTTCGCTGACCAGCACATCTACTGAGTGCCATTGCCTTACATGGGTGCGCTCGTGGAGCAGCACCTCATGCAGGCAAGGATCAGTGAGCATTTCCTGATGAATGAATATCCAGCGAAAGAAAGAGAACGGACTGCCTTTCACGTCCGTTTGTCTGATATGCACGCCATCAACAACACCAGCCTTCGACTTCCAGGCCAACCAGCAGATCGTGCCCAGTTGCCACAAGAATCTCATGGTCAGCATTGCCGATATGGCCAACCATATATATATTATCACAAATTTGATGTCAAATGCAGAATCCCCAACATTTGCCCCCACCTCTACAGCTTGAGTCCAAACAACCCTAATACCTTCATCCACACTACCAGCCATGGGAGGTTCAACACTCCATTTTATATTGCTTGCCAGCGGGCAGATGGCCACAAAGGCATAGATCAACAACAAAGAAGTCCTTCGCCAGCTGAAAAAGGTGTCTTTGCGAAATAACACTAAATAAAGCAGGCAAAGCACTGCCAACATGACATTTGTCTTGATCAATATCGTGAAAAATCCGTTCATAATTACATCATTCGTTTGTTCTACGATGCAAACGTACGAACTTTTCGTAATTAATCAAAATATTAGGCTGTTAAATAATGTTAACAAGAAAGATTGCATTCATAAATCATATCTCTAATTACCATAATAGCCTATAAAGAGTGGAGTATTGGTGCTTGTTTCGATGATGCTGTATAAGAAAGGATGATCAAGATGCATCTCAACAAACTTCCTTTCGAAAGAGGGACCAGCAGAAGAGTCCAATCCAGTGTAAGTTACTGCAGCAGCTTCAGTTCCCCGTTCATCCACCTTGATATAATTCTTTTGGGCAATGAATACACTTCCATTTACAGTCTGCTCAAACATAACCATTTCATTTGGATTCAACACAAAGTCAGTATTCATGTTCCGTAGCTTTCCATAGATGTCGCCTGCAAAATAAACATACTGAAAATCAGGCATCCACACATGAACATCCGTTTTATACATACGGCTCAACAACAAATCTTCCGTCTCCAACTTAACAATCACGTCCTGTGCTTGATACCCTTCTTTTGGCAAGATCAGCAACATACTGAAAGAGCCGTTGGTATATGGCATGCTGCAAACCATATATGAATCTCTTTCCGTAAATAGCCAATTTCCGCTCTTCTTCATCATTTTAATCGATTTTTGGGTTCCATTCTCGTAAGTAAACATCTCAGAATCTCCCTTCTCAAAGGGTTTCTCCCAAGTGGAATCAAAGTAGATGGCATTGATGAGGTAAAACAGCATCCCTGGGTTAGTATCATTGATAATCATCGGAATGCGCTGTTTGGTCTGTTGGGCACACCACTTATTGATTTCGTCTTTTGTCTTGCTGTCAGCAAAATCCACATCCTCCACTTCAGCCCCATAGTTTTCTTTGAGGACAGAGCTGAAGTCCTTCACCACTTTATACTTTTCATTAAACCAAAAAGAATTGGCACTACTGAAAGTAGTCTGCTTATCAGTCTTTTGTATGCCATCCATCATCTTCTTGAAGAATCGGTCTATTTCGCTGGTTTCATAACCTTGCAAATGCAAAACCTTTAATAACTCTTGCTTACTGTTTCCCTTCAAACCGTTGAGCAGCATTCCAAGATTCATTTCCAGACTAATGGGCGACACAACTATATTCTCTCCAACTTCCTTATCGAGATAAATCTGTGAGAAGAAGTCCCAAGAGAAGACTTGCAGATTAGCATTGATATCTGCCTGTTTTCCATCGAGTTCAATGGGTTCAGCCTCACTTCTGGTATTGGCAATTTGTTCATCGTCGCTACACCCGAACAAAACCACCCCCAACAAAAATAATAATACCTTTTTCATAATTCTTTTCATTTATTTGTTTCTACTTCTCTGCCCAATAAAATGCCAATACTTGAAAACATTGCGTGAAAAGATGTTAAAAAAATTTTCCTAACGAGGGCGCAAAAATTGGATAGCCTTGACGACAAAATCGCTCCTATTTCCAGGTCTTCGTATATACAAATCCGATTTGCATAAATATACCA
>CACZRQ010000112.1 GCA_902783615.1 uncultured Bacteroidales bacterium
AAAAACTTCTCCATACCCTCGTATGCCACACATATCTTCTTTGCCTTTTTTGCCAGCAGTTTGTTGGTCACACCAGCGTATGAATTCTGTTCTTGCAGCAGGGTAGGGATGCCCATCATGGAAGCAGTCTTCAACAATGGACCACTGGCGTAGCCACCCACACCCACGGCAATGTCAGGCTTAAACTCACGGATGATGCTTTTGGCTTTCCACTGACTGCGAACAATCTTTACCAGCACGGCAATGTTCTTCCACAGGTGTTTCCTGTCGAATCCTGCAATAGGCAAACCAATGATGCGATAGCCTGCATCAGGCACTCGCTGCATTTCCATGCGTCCTTCCGCTCCCACAAACAATATGTCGGCTTCAGGTCTCAGTTCCCTGATGGCATTGGCTATCGATACAGCAGGGAATATATGTCCCCCCGTACCTCCTCCGCTGATAATTACCCTGGGTACTTCACCGTTGACCATTGACCGTTGACCATTGCCCATTTTCATTCCTCCTTCTATTTTAGTTCACTGTCTTCGTTCAGGATTACTGCTGTTGGCTCAATAGCTGTTTGGGCTTCACTCACAAACGAGTCATTCTGCTCTTCTCCTCCTTCTCCGTCCTCAGTTTTCATTTCCACCAATTCAGCATTGGCCAAAGCTGCTTCCTCTAATCCAGCTGTATATCTACTAACACTCAGAATCATACCTATATAGATACAGTTCACGATGGTGGATGTTCCACCTCGACTGATTAGGGGTAGAGGCTGACCCGTCACGGGGAATATGCCAACAGCTACACCCATATTGAATGTTGCTTGCACTACTAACAGCAAAGCGACCCCTAACACCAAAAACGCAGGGAAAGTCTTGTCGCATTTCTGCGCTATTCTTCCTGCCCTAATCAACAGACAGATATACAGGAATACAACGAAAAAGCCACCAATCAACCCCAATTCTTCTATCACGATGGCAAAAATAAAGTCGGAGTAAGCCTGTGAAAGGAAATCACGCTCCACAGAGTTACCAGGCCCTTTACCCAGAATATTGCTGGAAGCAATGGCTATTCTGGCATGTCCCACTTGCGCCCCATCGCCTTGAATGTCGTATTTCGCAGCTGGCACTTTCTCGCCTTTCGCAAAATTCTCAATACGATGTTTTACGGTTGTCAGTCGGTGTCCCATGGGAATTTTCTCAAGGGTGCTGTCTGTCGTCACCAAAAGCGATAGAACTACGATAATCCCCGCAGAGAGCAAGGTGCCACCTAACAATACAACCTTTCGGGTGTTTACCCTACCAATAATCATCATCAGATATACTGTTCCAAACAGCAGGAAAGCCGTAGAGTAGTTTTCCGGCATGATGAGCAAGCATATCAGAGCTGTTGAACCCATGATCCATTTGAATGCATTCGGATTGGCCTCCTCTTCAGTCTGTCCTTTCGACAAGATGGATGCCGTTAGAATGATGATGGCCATCTTCGCAAATTCTGAAGGTTGGAAAGGCACACCCATCAGCTTGATCCATCTTCCTGCATCGTTGGTCTTTTCTATAACAAATACACCTCCTATATTTAAATTGTCGAAGAACAGGAGCATCAGCAGGAAAACCACTGATAGGGGTATCAGCAGAATCGGCAATGCCCTGAACCACTTGTATGGGATGTTGTGGAGCAACACCACAAAGGCTGCTCCTCCCAACAAGAACATGGTGTGACGGGTGATAGGACCCCAATGCCCCTGAGTTCCATACGTTAAGGTGCTCGATGCACTGAATACCTCTGTGATGGAAATCAGACACAGCATCAGGAATATCATCCAGACCACTTTGTCGCCTTTAAATATAGTATTAATCAGGTTCATAAATCCACTCTTAAAAAATAATTGTCAATTGTCAATCGTCAATTGTCAATCATCATAAAGCCATTGCAAATTCTCTAAATTGATTGCCCCTGTCGGCCATGTTATTAAACAAGTCGAAACTTGCACAACACGGACTCAGCAATACTGTATCGCCAATGCTTGCCATCTTGAAAGCTGCTTCCACAGCATCCTTCATGCCTGTATGGATGTCAGCCACTGGCAATCCCAGATGGTCGAAACTTTTGTGCAACTTCTCGTTATCCACTCCTAAGTACACCAAGCCCACACATTTCTCCTTTACCAAATCTTCTATTTCTGTATAGTCGTTGCCCTTATCCGTACCACCCAGAATCAATACCGTTTTGGTAGTCATGCTCTCAAGGGCATACCAGCAGGCATTCACGTTGGTAGCCTTCGAGTCGTTGATGAACGTCACGCCTCTGACCTTACCCACAAACTCCAAGCGATGAGGCACACCCTTGAAGTCGCTCAAAGCCTGACGGATATGTTCCTTGCTGATGCCAGCCACATTGGCTGAGATACCAGCAGCCAATGAGTTGTAAAGGTTGTGTATTCCCCTCAAAGCCAACTTCTCCTGCTCCATGTTAAATTCAATGGGCTTATTGATATACACCTCACCATCTTCAGCGTAGGCTATCGAACCTTCTTCCTTGATGGCAGAGAAAGGATACAACTGCGCTTTCAGTCCGTATTTCTCCAACTCACGAGCAATGATGGGATCACCCTTCCAATAGATAAAGGCATCCTCTTCTGTCTGATTCTGTGTAATGCGCATTTTGGCATCCACATAATTCTGCATCTTGAAGTCGTAGCGATCCAGGTGGTCAGGAGTAATGTTCAACAGCACGGCAATGTTGGCACGGAAATCGTACATGTTGTCCAGCTGGAACGAACTCAGTTCAATCACATAGTAATCGTGTTGTTCCGTGGCCACTTGCAAGGCTAGGCTGTTGCCTATATTACCTGCCAAGCCCACGTTCATTCCGGCACTTTTGAATATATGGTAAATCAGCGAGGTGGTGGTGGTTTTGCCATTCGAGCCTGTGATACAAACCATCTTCGCGTCGGTATATCTACCTGCCAATTCAATCTCCGAGATGATAGGGGTACCCTGTTGTTTCAGTTTCACAATGATGGGGGCTGTGTCAGGAATACCTGGACTCTTCACCACCTCGTCGGCATTCAGGATTTTCTCTTCCGAGTGATGTCCTTCTTCCCATTCAATGCCATATTGATTCAACAACTCCTGATATTTTGGTTTAATAGTCGATGTGTCCGAAACAAATGTCTCAAACCCCTTCAACTTGGCCAGCACGGCAGCTCCTGCGCCGCTCTCGCCTGCTCCTAAAACAACCATCCTCTTTGGAGATTGACCATTATTTCCCATATTCTTTCCTCCTATCTAATTTTCAATGTTATGATTGTAATGGCTGCTAACACGATGGTAACAATCCAAAATCTGACTGTAATCTTTGCCTCATGCAACAGCTGTTCTGGCTTCTGGAATTTCACCGTACAGCCTTTCTCCACTATATCCATGCTAGTACGGAAGTGGTCGTGAATAGGAGTACGCTTAAACAGTCTTTGCTTTACTCCCTTCTTCTTGCCTGCTTTGTAATAGTAACGCTGCAGGATAACTGACAGGTTCTCAACCAAGAACACACCACACAGGATGGGCACCAACAACTCCTTGTGGATGATGATGGCAATCACGGCAATAATACCACCAATGGTCAAGCTACCCGTATCGCCCATGAACACCTGGGCTGGATAAGCATTGTACCACAGGAAACCGATCAAGGCACCCACGAATGCCAGAATATAAACTACCAACTCCTGAGATCCAGGGATGTACATGATGTTAAGATAGCTGGCAAACTCAATATGGCTCGACACATATGCCAGTATGCCTAACGTCACGCCAATGATGGCCGAGTTACCAGTGGCCATACCATCCATACCGTCGTTCAGGTTGGCTCCGTTCGATACGGCTGTCACCACAACGATGGTCATCAGCACAAACAGAATCCATCCCCCTGTCTGGGCATAGTCGCCCAAGAATCCCACTATATCGGCATAATCCAAGTTGTTGCTCTTGAAGAAAGGAATGGTGGTCTGTGTGGCCTTGATTTCCTTAGCGGCATGAACCACCATCTTTTCTTGACCAGGTCTTGACAGTTCAATGTTCTGGCGAATCACTACCTGTGGACTTAGGTACAGTGTCAGTCCCACGATGAAGCCCAAGCCCACCTGACCAATGATCTTGAATTTGCCATGCAAGCCCTCCTTGTCGCGCTTGAAAATCTTGATGTAGTCATCCGCAAAGCCCAAGGCTCCCAGCCAGATGGTAGTAATCAGCATCAGAATCATATATACATTGTTGAGCTTGCCCAACAGCAGACAAGGTATTAAGATGGCAAAGATGATGATGACACCACCCATGCTGGGCACTCCCACCTTCTTTACCCCAAATGGGTCGATGTCAGCACTGCGTTGTGTTTCCGTAATCTGCTTCTTTTTCAGAAAATTGATAAATTTGATACCCCAAATACTGGAAATCAGCAGTGACAGAATCACAGCCATCAAAGCCCTGAACGATACGTATCCAAATACGCCCGCTCCAGGGAAATTCATTTCCTTCAACCAGTCAAACAGATAGTATAGCATATCCTCTACTTAAATATCTCTCTCAAAACTTCACGGTCATCGAAGTGATGCTTCACTCCCTTTATTTCCTGATAATCCTCGTGACCCTTGCCAGCCACCAGCACCACATCACCCTTCTGTGCCAACATGCAAGCCGTGCGGATGGCCTCCTTGCGGTCGGCAATGCTTAGCGTCTTCTCCATATCTTTGGCATCCAAGCCAGCCAACATGTCGTTGATGATGTCCTGAGGCTCCTCAAAGCGAGGGTTATCCGAGGTGATGATCACCTTGTCGCTACCCTTGACAGCTTCCTTGGCCATGATGGGTCGTTTGCCTTTGTCGCGATTACCTCCAGCACCTACTACCGTAATGATGTGCCCCTTGCCATTCATCACTTCCTGCAGTGAAGAAAGCACATTCACCAGTGCATCAGGGGTGTGGGCATAATCCACAACGGCTGTAAAGCCCTTGGGCGAGTGAATGGTTTCCAAGCGGCCAGCCACAGGGTAAAGGGTACTCATGGCCACCAGCACCTCTTCTTCGCTTTTACCCAACAGCACAGCTGCTCCAAACACGGCGAGCAGGTTGCTGGCATTGAACTTGCCGATAAAGTGAACAGCTACCTCATGGTTGTTGATATCCAGCAGCATACCTTCCACATGACTCTCCAGCACCTTGCCTTTGAAGTCAGCCAAGCTCCTCAGGGAGTACGTCATCTTCCTCGATTTCGTATTCTGCAGCATCACCAGTCCGTTCTTATCGTCCAGATTTGTCAGGCTGAAAGCGCTCTTAGGCATATCGTCGAAGAACTTCTTCTTTGCCTTCAGATAGTTCTCTACCGTCTTGTGATAATCCAGGTGATCGCGGGTCAGGTTCGTAAAGATACCTCCCTCAAACTTCAGTCCGCTGATGCGTTTCTGTGCAATCGAGTGAGAACTCACTTCCATGAAGGCATATTTACACCCTTCGTTAGCCATCCTGCCCAGCAGTCGGTTCAGCGTTACAGGGTCAGGAGTGGTGTGGTCAGTAGGAATCGCTTCATCGTCGATGTAATTGCAAACCGTTGAGAGCAACCCCACCTTGTAGCCGAAATGGCGGAACACCTTATATAATAATGTAGCAATGGTGGTCTTCCCATTCGTACCAGTCACGCCCACCAGCTTCAGCACCTGAGTTGGGTAGCCATAAAAGGCATGAGCCACCTTGCCTACGGCATCCTCGCTATCCTCCACCTGGATATAGGTCACCTGTGGGTTCACCTCAGCAGGCAAGTCTTCACAAAGCACAGCCACAGCACCTTTCTCGATAGCCCCTGGGATGTATGCATGACCATCTGTCTGCGTGCCACGCATCGCCATAAACAGATGTCCAGGCTCAATCTTTCTGGAGTCGATGTTCACCTCCTGAATTTCCTTATCCACATCCCCCACCACCTTCAGAGGTTGGATAGCCTTCAATAGTTCTGATAATATCATAATTCTTCTTTTTTATTGACCATTCCCTATTGCGGTTAAGCTTAATCAATGCAACTGCAACGCCACCGTCTGTCCTTTCTGATACTTGTTGCC
>CACZRQ010000113.1 GCA_902783615.1 uncultured Bacteroidales bacterium
CATGAGGCGTGTTTGGCATCTTTGAAGAAATATTATTATGAAAATTACACAAGCTTTATTGGATGACCTGACGGCAAAAGCCAAGGCTTCGCCCAGATTGAGAATGAATTTGGACCTTCGCAATAGCGCAGATGACCAGAGTCAGCGGATGCTCAATGCCATTGAGCCGGGTTCTGAATTGCCCATACATCGCCACAAGCATACGTCCGAGACTGTGGTGTGCTTACGTGGAAGGTTGGTGTGGGAATTCTATGATGAATTGGAACGGATTTGTACCGAGACCATTGAGTTAAGTCCTAATGGGCAGGTGGTTGCCTTGAATGTGCCCGCTGGTCAATGGCACACCGTTCGCGCCTTGGAATCAGGTTCCGTGATTCTGGAAATGAAGGATGGGGCGTATGAACCAATTTCGGATGAGGACATATTGCAGATGTAAAAAGGAGGAAGTTTGATGGAAGATGTAGTTGCACGTTTGCGAGAGTTTCTGGAGGATGAGGCTCGGTCAGGTTCTATGGACTTTGGCTGCATAACGCCTCTTTATGTCTATAGGATGTGGGGAGGTGCAGTGCCAATGGAGGAGATTGCTGCAGGTCTGGAGGAATTGCGGAAACAAGGACTGATGCCGTGATGGGAATAAATATAGAAGTGACACAAGACAGGCTACTATATGCCTGATGTGAGAAGGATGAAGGAAGATGTATGGGTCAAGAGACTAGATGATTAACTCGATATAATGAAATAAAGACTTTTATTGTGTACAATCTCGACGTGCTATGACAATCCCTAAATAACCTTAAAAATTTGTGGCAAAAATGATGCAGTATTAAAAATAATACGTATTTTTGCCACACTATAACTGATAATGGAGAAGCTAAAAAAAATGGAAGAAAAGCTCATTATAGCCAGCAATATCAAACGTCTGCGAGAAGCCTGTGGGTTTACGCAGGATACGATTGCTAATTATCTGAATGTGAACCGTTCGGCTTATGCTAATTATGAAACCGGGGCGCGTGAGTTGCCATTGCATCTGATGGAAAAGTTGGCAGACTTGTACGGCTGTGAAATGTTTGAGCTGTTCAGCGAAGACGGGAATGTGGTGGGCGCAATGCTTGCCACGGCTTTCCGTGTGGATATGCTCTCGCGTGAGGACATGGAACAGATTGCCGCTTTTAAGCGCATCGTGAACAATTCGTTGAAAATGGATAAACTATTGGCCAAATGAAGACTTTGACACTATCGGAAACAGAGACTATGGCCGCGAAATTTCGTTATGACAACGGATTGAGCCAGTCGGAGCCCATCAACGCCAAAATGCTGATCCGTAAGCTGAATGTTACCTTGGTTTACAGGCCGCTCTCTGAAAGCTCATACGGCATTAGCTGCAAGTCGGCCACGGGAAAGATGTTCATGCTCATCAACAGTCAGTCCACCCGAGGACGACAGCATTTCACGATAGCTCACGAACTGTATCATTTATTCTTTGATGAGAATCCTGTTCCTCACATGTGCTGTGGAGGTCCTGCAAAAGGGGAAGAAAAGAATGCGAACCGTTTTGCCTCTGCCTTGCTGATGCCCAAGGAGGGTGTCTTGTCATGCGTCAGCGGAGAGGAGATTGCAGCGCATGACGTGGACATTGCAACAGTGCTGAGAATGGAGCATCTCTTTGGCGTATCGCACAGTACCTTGCTGATACGCCTGAAGGACTTGGGGCTGATTACTGTCGCTCGCTATGAGGCACTAGGTAGGCTTTCCGTGAAGGAAACAGCTCGTGAGTGGGGATACGGTTCGGCCTTGTATGAACCCGGTAACAATGGCGTGGTCATTGGCGACTTTGGAGAGAAAGCCCGTAGGCTGTTTGAGAGCGGCAAGATTTCGGAAGGCCACTATAATGAACTAATGAATATGCTGTATGGCGGTGCAGGGGAAGAAGACTAAGATTGTGCTGGATGCGGATGTGATTATCCATTTTGCCAAGGGTGGCAAGCTGGATATGCTTCCCGGAATATTGCCGGAGTTTCAGTTTATGGTGCTGGACGTGGTGAAGAAGGAGATCCCTGTCCTTATCATGTCTATGTTGCAGAAATGCATCGCTCAGGACAAGACAATCATGGAGGAGGTTTTTGGCAAATCAGCAGGGGGTTACAAACAAGCACAGTTAAGGAAGGCACACTTGAACTGCTGAAGAACCTGCAGGGCGAACCGTTGCTTGCAACCACCCGCTTGGTGGGTGGTACAGCTCTCAGTCTGCAGTGTTTGACTTTGCAGCTGTGAAGAAACGTGTAATCAAGATGACCGACTATCCAGATAAGGTGTACAACACTGCTCCAATGAAGAAAAAGTAACTTTTTATTTTAAGCACACAAAAGGGTGTCAATGAAATATGAGATTGCGGATGAAGGCCGCAATGAGGGTTTCTGTGGACACTCTGTATAGCCCCTATCGCATACCTAAAGGCATGCAAAAATGGGACTATCTTGGATTCCAGCCGTTAAAACGTAAGCAGTCATTTTAGGCCGTATTGCATACCTTAAATATAATATCATACTTTGCGTCGTAATACCATTAAGCGTACCAAAGTATGA
>CACZRQ010000114.1 GCA_902783615.1 uncultured Bacteroidales bacterium
ACCACAGTTTCGAAAGCTGAGAAAGGCTTGTTTACAACCTCTTTCAGCGAGCTGTCAGGCGTAAAAGTGATTTTCGAATGGCCTTGAATTTCAAATCTTTCTCCTGTATTGACGTTGATGCTCTCACGACTGTCCACATCGATGAGCTTAAAGGTACCAAGACCTTTCACCTTTACATATTTGTCTTTCTCAAGGGCTTCTTCAATCAGTGAGAAGAAATCTCTGACAAATGATTCTGCGTTTTTCTTGCTTAATCCATGGATTTCAGCCAATTCTTCAGTCAGATTCTGTATGTTCTGTTTTTCGTTCATCGTTGTTTATCTCTATTTGAATTTATCTTTCAACACATTGCTCGGCCTGAAAGTCAACACCAGCTTTGGGGGAACCAGCAAACGTTGTTTTGTAACAGGATTGACAGATATACGCTCCAACTTCTTCTTGATTTCGAAAGATCCAAAATTCTGAATCAAGATGCTGTCGTTATTCTGCCATTGCTCAGTCATGACCTCAACCAAACTGAGTATCATGTCGGTGGCTTCTCTGGTGGTATAACCACCCTTACGACACAATTCTGCTATAAATTCCTTATTGTTCACTGGTACAAATTTCAGGTTTTTCCGATTTTCCGTGTGAAATTACAGAATTCTGCTTATATATGAACATCTTTTGGCGTTAAAAATCATAAAACACGCCCAAAAAGGTCATAATCTTCGGCAGAAGTGACCTCAACCTTGCAAAAATCACCGATTTGTAGTTTTTTTTCAGGCTTTGTGATGAGTACTTCAGGATCCACTTCTGGAGAGTCAAACTCAGTGCGTCCCACATAGTATTCACTCTCTTCTCTGTCGATGATTACCTTCATCACCTGACCAACTTTTGCCTGATTCAACGTGGCGGAAATTTCCTGTTGGATGGCCATCAGCTCATCGAGGCGATGTTGCTTCACTTCTGCTTGAATGTTGTCGTCATAATGCTGGGCTGAATATGTACCCTCTTCTTCGGAATAGGCAAAAGCACCCATTCTATCGAATTTCATGTCGCGCACAAACTGCTTCAACTCCTCAAAATCAGCCTCTGTTTCCCCAGGATGCCCAACCATCAGGGTGGTACGGATGTGTATGCCAGGCACCTCTCTACGCATGGCTTCAATCAGCTGGTAGGTCTCGTCTTTGGTAACATGACGGTGCATTTGCTCCAGCATGTGATTGCTAATGTGCTGCAAGGCTATGTCCATGTATCTGCACACATTAGGGTGCTTGCGCATCACCTCCAACAATTCCAAAGGGAAATGAGAGGGGTAGGCATAATGAAGCCTGATCCATTCAACGCCAGGTATCTGTGCCATATCATCTATCAGTTCCGCAATCATCTGCTTCTGATAAAGATCAATGCCATAATAGGTTAGTTCCTGAGCAATGATTTGAAATTCCTTAACACCTTGTGAAACCAGATTCTTCACTTCTGCCAAAATGTCCTCCATGGGGCGAGAATGATGGGAGCCCGTTATGATGGGGATGGCACAATATGAGCAATGGCGGTCGCATCCTTCTGAAATCTTCAGGTAAGCATAATGCTTGGGGGTGGTAAGCATGCGCTCTCCACAATGTTCCAGATTGTTGGCATAGCCTAGATCCTGCAACAGGCCAGGCCAGTCGAACTTGCCATAGAACTTGTCAACTTCTGGAATTTCCTGTTGCAATTCCTCCCTGTATCTTTGTGAGAGGCAACCCATTACATACAGTTTGGAAAGTCTGCCCTCTTGCTTGGCTTGCACCATGTCGAGAATCATGCCGATGGATTCCTCCTTGGCATCGCCAATAAAGCCACAGGTGTTCACCACAGCTATCTTGGCCTTGGGAGTCTCAGGATCGTGATGAGGATTGAAACCAGCAGCGCGCAACATTCCCATCAGTCGCTCTGAATCCACCAGATTCTTCGAGCAACCTAAGGTAATGATGTCAATGTCTTTTCTTCTCATTTTGCGTCACCAAACAGAGAATCAACGAATTCGTCCCTACGGAACACCTGCAGGTCTTCCATGCCTTCGCCTAAGCCGATGTATTTCACTGGAATCTTAAACTGGTCGGAAATGCCAATCACCACCCCGCCTTTGGCAGTGCCATCCAGTTTGGTTACCGCCATCGCGTTAACCTCTGTAGCTTTAGTGAACTGCTTGGCTTGCTCGAAGGCATTCTGGCCTGTAGAGCCATCGAGCACCAACAGCACCTCCTGTGGAGCATCAGGCACCACCTTCTTCATCACATTCTTAATCTTGGTAAGCTCGTTCATCAAGCCAATCTTATTGTGCAGGCGGCCAGCGGTATCAATAATCACCACATCGGCACCATTGGAAACGGCTGAGTTCAAGGTGTCAAAAGCCACAGAGGCGGGATCGGAGCCCATCTGTTGCTTGATAACAGGCACCCCCACCCGTTCTCCCCAAATCTGCAATTGCTCAATGGCAGCTGCCCTGAAAGTATCGGCTGCTCCCAAATAAACATTCTTGCCAGCTTTCTTGAACTGATAGGCAATCTTGCCGATGGTGGTGGTTTTGCCCACACCATTCACGCCAACCACCATGATTACGTATGGCTTGGCTTTCAGTGGAGCCTCAAAATCGTCCACATCATCCGTATTGTTCTCAATCAACAGGGCAGAAATCTCCGACCTCAGAATGCCATTCAGCTCCGAGGTATTCATGTATTTGTCTTGAGCTACTCTTTGCTCAATGCGCTCAATGATTTTCAGGGTTGTCTCAACACCCACATCAGAAGTGATGAGCACTTCCTCCAGGTTGTCGAGCACCTCGTCATCTACTTTCGACTTGCCAGCCACAGCGCGAGCAATCTTACCAAACACGCTCTCCTTGGTCTTTTGCAAGCCTTTGTCTAACGTTTCTTTCTTCTCTTTAGAGAATAAACCGAAAAATCCCATAACTATATTCTTTTATGCACTGCAAAGATAACACATTTTGTGTACATAAACAAAAAAACTCCCAAGCCGTTATCAGCGAGGGAGTCTTTTTAATATTATTATGTAGTTAAGGAAGAATTGGATTCTTATTTCTTGAAGAAATCCTGAACCTTCTCATTCAACACCATCTGCTCATCAAAGATGTAAGCACCAGTCTTTGGAGACTTCACCATCTTGATCACCTTAGAATATGCACGACCCTCTTTAGAGCCTGTCTGCAATGTAGCGACTGTTTTCTTTGCCATGGTATAATCGTTTATTTAATTTCTTTATGTACTGTCATTCTCTTGAGGATAGGATTGTACTTCTTCAACTCTAATCTCTCAGGAGTGTTCTTCTTGTTCTTAGTTGTGATATAGCGAGAAGTACCGGGCAGACCACTGTCCTTCATCTCAGTGCATTCAAGAATAACCTGCACTCTGTCGCCTTTTGATTTCTTTGACATAGCTTCTTTCTCCTTTTAATTTTTTAACCAATCACTTTAATCGACTTCCAATCGCAATAACCTTTCTCAACGGCCTGCTTCAGCGCAGCATCGAGACCGATCTTGTTGATTGTTCTCAAACCATTAGCACTCAGCTTCAGGCTAATCCAGCAGTCTTGCTCTACATAGTAGAACTTCTTCGTAAACAAGTTCACATCAAATGACCTCTTAGTTCTTCTCTTTGAGTGTGATACGTTGTTGCCAATCATGGCTTTCTTTCCTGTAATTTGACAAATCTTTGACATTTTATCTTATCTTTTTAATTATCAATTTTTGATGGTTTCACCAAACAGGCTGCAAAGTAACTACTTTTTTTCTTATCCACCAAGTTTTTA
>CACZRQ010000115.1 GCA_902783615.1 uncultured Bacteroidales bacterium
CGATTGACCATTGACCATTTCATTGTATAGGTCCATGTTATTGCCCAGCAACAGGAACATCTCTGTCATGTTGGGCGTAATGACATCAGCCAATTGGATGAGACCACGCATTTGTTCAACCATTTCTTCCTTCATTCCTTTGTAGAGCTTGCCGTTATCTCCCAACACGGGATCCACCACGGTGAGATCGGCAGGACGGCGGAAATCGCGAATCAGATCTTCCACCACCTGAACCTGTTCGGGTGAACCCAGATAGCCTGTGTAGAAAGCATTGAAACGGAAACCTTGACTTTTCCAATTGGCAATGATGCGCTTCATCTCGGCGGTGAGGTCGAGAAAGGTGAATTCCGGATACTGGGTGTGGCACGACAGCAATGCTGTGGGCAGCGGACATACTTCCAAACCCATGGACGACAAAATTGGCACAGCTGCCATGAGCGAAACGCGACCCATACACGACAAATCGTGTACGGCTACTACCCTTTTATTTTGACTCTGTATCAACATAAATAAACAATTAATCACATAAGTTGGTGCAAAGATAAAAAATAAATGCTTATCTTTGCCACATAATTGATATAAAACGACAAATTATGGATACAGATAAGATTAGATATTACTTGAACATAATCTTCATTGTGCTGGCCATTGCGAGCGTAATTGTATATTATGTAGCTGATTTCGAAACGTTTATTTATGTTTGCGGAACAGCCATCTTCCTCAAAGTCATGGAGTTTATCATCCGTTTTACGAACCGATGAGTGGACGCATGAAGAAAAGACTGCTGACATACCTTTGGTTGTGTTTAGCCTGCTGCCTCTACACGCAGGCACAGAACACCATTGGCACCAACCGCAACGCCTTCAACAACGGACGCGATGCCAACGGCAACCAGATCGACCCGAACATGCAGCCGAAAAGCTTCAAAAACGACAGTACGGAAATAGAAACAGCTGCGCCAAAACTGTTTCAATGGCGTATCAGTGAGTCGTTAGGCAACCAGATCATGACCGAGGTGGATACCGTGGCGCTAAACTTCCAGAACATGAATATGGAGGAAGGGATGACCGGTCATTATAGCATCTTGGGAAACATGGGTTCTCCCAGGTTGTCGCATGTGTTTGCCGATAGGCAGTTCGACACAGCCCCCACCATTTTCCTGCAACCGCTCACGGGATTCTACAAGCGATCAGACCAGATGATCTTTACCAATAGCAACATCCCTTATACCAATCTGTCATACTGGCCGAACGGTAACAAGATTACTGGTGAGGACCGCTTCAAGGCCTATTTCTCGATGAACATGAACAAGCGAATGGCGTTTGGCTTTAACTTTGACTATCAATATGGTAGAGGTTATTATGCCAACCAGGCTACATCAAACTTCAACGCAGCTGTGTTTGCATCCTACATGGGCAAGCATTACCAGCTACATGCCATGTATAACAACTACTACTTCAAGCAAAACGAGAACGGAGGCATCACCGATGATGGATATATCACTGATCCAGAAGGAAAGGCAGAGGGCAGCAAGACATACGAATCGAACAATATCCCGGTAAGGTTGGAGAGCAGCTCCAACCGTAACCACAACATGTCGGTGTATCTGTCACACCGCTATCGCATCGGTTTCACACGCGAGACCATCGAGCTGGTGGATAAGCCGAAAGAGGAGGAAAAGCCACAGCCACGTAGGCGCAGCCTTCTGACCCAGCAGCAAGAAGCGCTGGAAGTCAACGACTCCCTGCAGCAGGAAACGCCCAAGGACACCATCATCAAGGAGGAGTTTGTGCCAGTGACGAGCTTCATCCATACCTTTAAGATTGAACGCTCCCGACACAGCTTCTTTTCACAAGACTTGGATTCACTCCCCCCTGCCCTGCTGAATCAGAAAGAGACTGCCGATTCAACGGTGAGAATCAGCGTGAAGAATGTGTTTGGCATCTCGCTGTTGGAAGGTTTCAACAAATATGCGAAAGCAGGCCTGACAGCCTATCTCTCGCATGAGTATAGTAAATATACCCTGATGAACATGGATACTTCTTTGGAAGATCCACGCAATGTAAAATACACGGAACAGGAGCTGTATTTAGGTGGCGAGCTGGCCAAGCGCGAGGGTAACCTGCTGCACTACAATGTGATTGGTGAGTTAGGTTTAGCCGGTGTGGCGAAAGGGCAGTTTAAATTGGATGCTACAGCCGACCTGAACGTGAAATTGGGCAAGGATACGATAAGCCTGAAGGTTCATGGCTACATGAAAAAAACACTACCTTCGTTCTACATGCGTCACTATCACTCGAATCACTATGTATGGGACTACGAGGATATGGAGAAAGAGATGCGCATGCGTTTGGAAGGTGAGCTGAATTTCCCACTCACGGGCACCAACCTGAAAGCGGGTGTAGAAACCATCAAACATTACACCTATTTCGATAGTAATGCCATATCCACGCAAGATGGCGGAACAATCAAGGTGGCCAACGCTACCCTGACGCAGAACTTCAAGTTGGGTATCCTGCATTTGGACAATGAGGTGACATGGCAAAAGAGCAATAGTGATGTATTGCCATTGCCCACATGGACACTGTATCACAATCTGTATATTCTGACGAAGATTGCCAAGAAGGTGCTGAATGTACAATTGGGTGCCGATGTGCGATACTTCAGTGAGTATTATGCGCCCACCTATGCTCCTGCCTTACAGCAGTTCCACCTGCAGCAAGAAGAAGGCAAGATGAAGATTGGCAATTATCCGGTGATTAATGTTTATGCAAACTTCCAGCTGAAGCGTACCCGTTTCTTTGTGATGTTCTATCACGTGAACGAGGGTATGGGAAGCCGAAAGTATTTCTATTCACCACACTACCCCATCAACCCACGCCTGCTGAAGTTTGGCGTCTCTTGGAATTTCTATGACTAAAAGATGGCTGAGATATGTAGTGATAGGAATCGTGGCCATCGTGATTTACCGCGTATTCTTGCGTCAGGACAAAGAAGTGATTCCATTGCCTCGAGACTATGCGGAGATTCTGGAGAGCGACACGTTGAGAGCTACCACAGAATATAATTCAATCAGTATGGTGGCTGGAAGCGACTCCATAGAAGGCTTTCACTTGGAACTGGTGGAAGCTTTTGCCCGTGAACATGGATTGCAGGTGTTGGTAACGCCAGAGATGAGCATGTCGGAACGTTTACAAGGGCTGGCCAAAGGCAAGTATGATTTGATAGCCGACGGTATTCCAGTTACAGCCAACCATGATGATTCGCTGCTTTTCACCGTTCCTATCACTCGCAGCAGTCAGGTGCTGGTGCAGAGAAAGCCGCTGAATGCAGAGGATTCGCTCAAGCATATCAAGAGTCAAGTGGAGTTGAGGGGAAAGACGTTGCATGTGGTGAAGGATTCTCCGGCCATTATGCGCATCAAGAATATGATTGCCGAGATTGGTGATACCATATATATTAATATGTTGGAGAAATATGGAGCAGAGCAGCTGCTGGCGTTAGTAGCGTATGGGGATATAGATTATGCTGTGTGTGATAGGAATATTGCTCAGCTGGCTGCCGACAGTTTGCCACAACTTGACTTGAGCATTCCCATTGGCTTCACCCAATTCTACGCCTGGGGGGTGAACAAGCAGTCACCCATCCTATTGGATAGCATCAATGCCTGGCTGGAACGATACCAAAAGACGGAAACGTATAAAGCCTTGGCAAAGAAATACAACGTAAATTAAAAAACTCCCCGAAGGGAGTTTTTTTTAATCCTTGAAGTAGCGGTTGTACAACCCTTCAAAGCCTTTGCCGTGACGGGCTTCATCCTTCGCCATCTCATGAACCGTGTCGTGGATAGCATCCAGATTCAGGGCTTTTGCCTTGCGGGCAATCATCATCTTACCCTCACAAGCACCGTGCTCAGCCATCATACGCTTATAGACATTGGTCTTGGTGTCCCAAACCACCTCACCAAGCAACTCAGCGAAACGAGAAGCATGGTCTGCCTCTTCGAAAGCATAGCGTTTGAAAGCCTCTGCAATTTCAGGATAACCCTCACGATCAGCCTGACGGCTCATGGCCAGATACATACCCACCTCAGAGCACTCACCATTGAAATGGTCAACCAATCCCTTGTAAATCTCAGGGTCAACACCTTTGGCTACGCCAATCACATGCTCGTCGGCAAATGCCAAGGGAGCGCCTTCTTGTTCAACCACTTCCACAAACTTAGAAGCTGGAGCCTTGCACTGTGGACAACGTTCAGGAGCCTCATCACCTTCGTGGATATAACCACAAACAGTACATCTAAATTTCTTCATAAATGTCAGAATTTAATAATTAATAAATTAGTTTATCATAATATTTTTAGCAAAGATAGCAAAAGATTTGTAATGCTGAAACAATTTAACTAATTTTGTGGAAATTATTTTTTCGACTATGGATTACGGTTATGTAAAAGTAGCAGCTGCCATACCAGGCGTGAAGGTGGCAGACTGTATGTATAACGCCGCAGAGATTGAAAAGCTGATTGTGGAAGCTAATGATAAAGGAGTGGAAATCATCACATTCCCTGAATTGGCGCTGACAGCTTACACCTGTGGCGATCTTTTCGCGCAGCAATTGTTGTTGGATGAAGCCGAACGCGGCTTGCTCCAGATCATGCAGAATACCCGCCAGATGGATATCATCTCGATCATCGGCTTGCCAGTATCGGTGCACGGTATGCTGTTGAATGCAGCAGCAGTTATTCAGCACGGCAAGGTGCTGGGTGTGGTGCCCAAGTACTACCTGCCGAACTATAAGGAGTTCTACGAGATGCGCTGGTTCACCTCGGGAGACATGATCAAGCAGGACAATGTGCGTCTGTGCGGCCAACTGGTTCCAGTAACGCACGACATGTTGTTTGAGACTCCCAAGGCCATTTTCGGCGTTGAGATTTGTGAAGACGTGTGGGCTCCTATCCCAACCAGCTCGATACTCACGTTGAAGGGGGCCGACATCATCTGCAACTTGTCGGCTACCGATGAATGCATCGGCAAGCATGATTACCTCTGCCAGCTGCTAAGCCAGCAGTCGGCCAGGAGCATGTCGGGCTATGTGTTCAGTTCTTGCGGTTTCGGAGAATCCACCACAGATGTGGTGTTTGCCGGCAATGCCCTGGTTTATGAAAATGGCAGGTTGTTGGCACGAAGCAAACGATTCGACATGAATCCTCAACTGGTAATCAGTGAAATCGACGTGCAGTTCCTGCGCGGTGAACGCCGTGTGAACACAACATTTGCTACCAGTATGAGGCAGTATATTGGCAAGGAGGCGTTACGCGTGACCATCGAGCGCACCACCGACAAGCCCATAGAGTTGACACGCACATACGATCCACACCCCTTCGTGCCACAAGGATCTGCCTTAGATGAACGGTGCGAGGAGATTTTCTCCATCCAAGTGCATGGATTGGCCAAACGTCTGGTTCACACCTTTGCCAAGACGGCTGTGGTAGGCATCTCAGGTGGTTTGGACTCTACCCTCGCCCTACTGGTATGCGTGCGCACGTTCGATAAGTTGAAACGTGACCGCAAGGATATTGTGGGTATCACCATGCCTGGCTTTGGCACAACAGACCGTACTTACAACAATGCCATCAACCTGATGAAGTCGCTGGGTGTGACCATCAGAGAGATCAGTATCAAGGATGCATGCATCCAGCATTTCAAGGATATCGGTCATGACGTAAACAACCACGACGTGACCTATGAGAACTCACAGGCCAGAGAGCGCACACAGATCCTGATGGATATTGCCAACCAGATGAATGGTTTGGTGGTTGGCACAGGCGACCTGTCGGAATTGGCATTGGGTTGGGCTACCTATAACGGCGACCACATGTCGATGTACGGCGTGAACGGCAGCATACCAAAGACCTTAGTGATTCACTTGGTGAAATGGGTGGCACTGCATGATGTGGATGAGCTGTCGAAGTTGACGTTGTTGGATATTGTGGATACGCCTATCAGTCCGGAGTTGATTCCTGCCGACGAGCATGGCAACATCATGCAGAAGACTGAGGACCTGGTGGGACCCTATGAGTTACACGATTTCTTCCTGTATTATTTCATGCGATGCGGGTTCAGTCCGGCAAAGATCCTGATGCTGGCGAAACGCAGCTTCGAGGGAGTGTATGATGAGGAAACGATCAAGAAATGGCTACTGACTTTCTGCCGCCGATTCTTCAATCAGCAGTTCAAACGTTCATGCTTGCCCGACGGACCAAAGGTGGGTAGCATAGCCATCAGTCCACGAGGAGATTGGCGAATGCCGAGCGACGCTTCATCAGCCTCATGGCTGAAACTATAAAAAAGGGGGCTGCATTTTCGCAGCCCCTTTCTATTTTTCAGAACCTTACGCCGAGTGTCAGCATCGCCTGATTACGGGTATTGGTAACCTTGGTAACCGTCGATGGATAGATGGTGTGTCCTTCTTGCACCACGAAGGGATACAGATTAGAGTTGTAAGTATCGAACTTATAAGCCAAATCTGCATAGAACATGCTGCCACGATAACCTATACCAAAGGTGACGGTGTGACGGTCCTGTGTATTGGCATAGTCGGTATCGGTCTGGATAGAATAGTAAGGCAGATCCTTATAAGCATTATCCTGGAAGATGGCTGTGCGGTAGTTATAACCGGCACGGATGCCAAATTCTGGAACAGGCTTAAACTCCATACCAACCTTCACGCCATGAACAACTTTGGCCATCTTACGTGTACTGTTTTCGAAATCGAAAACGGCATCATGACCATCAACATCCTTGAACTTCATGTAGGAATAGTCCTGATACTCATACTCTGCATCAATGGCAAACTGAGTTCCAACGGTGGTTGCCAAGCTCACATTGAAGAGCCAAGGACTCTGGAAGTGGAACGGACGAACCATCTCACCACGACTGGATATCTGGTCGGAAGTTCTCACACTGTAGTCATACACCTTTCCATCTGAAGGATCGAGCACAGAAGAGTTGAGGATAGCACTGGTCTTGTATTCCAAACTATAGAACGTTGGGGTGTGCATAGCCAAACCAAAACGGAACGGAGAATCTTCAAACGGACGGAAGATGGCACCCAATTTGAAGTCAACACCGGTACCCACAATACGGTTCCAGCTGGACAGGTCGTAGCCTTCAAGGGCAGTTCCCGGGTAATCCTCCAAATAGGATGTGTACTTCTTGTAATTCAAGTCGTATGCACCCAAGGTGAGACCCAAGTAAACACGGTCGTTGACATTAAAGGATACATTAAAGCTATATTCATCCAAATGACCACGCTCTTCCACGTTCAGCTTACCCAAGCCTTGGTCGTACATACCTATATATTCCTCGTTCTCACCAGCTGGATCAATCACAGCGCCATAATAGCCTATAGCTGAGAGCCAACCAATCTCATCATTTGTGAAAGCATTGTCCCATGCATCATACCTGATGCCATCAGCCTGCTGTGCCATCTGCTGGGTCTGGGTGAAATCGCCCAAAGGTCCACTGAATGCCTGCTTGCGGAAGAACGACTTGGCCCTGCGGTAGTTGAAGCCGAAGTTAACATAACGCAAGGCGGTGGCATTGCCAATCTTCGATGAATAGACAAAACCTATCTGATTGAAATCGGCTCTCACGTCATCCGTCTTGTATGTGCCATCCAGGGTCTTGCTCTTGGAGTTGTAGGCAGAAAGGCCAAAGGATGCCTGGAAGTCGCTACTGCGAAAAATACCCATACCGGCAGGGTTGGTATTCATCGTGGTAATGTCACCTCCAAGGGCACTCATGGCACCACCCATACTCACGAAACGAGCCGTACCGTTCAGATCCTTGTCAATGAACTTGGCTGCATCATATACCGTTTGAGCTGCTGAAGGGGCTGCCGATAACAGCAAGCCCCACATAGCCAACATTAATTTGTTCTTCATATACTTATTAACTATTTAATTATTTCATTCAAGTATCTGTAGTGATGTCTCTATGAACGCGATAAATAAGACAATCCCTATCGCATACTGCCATCTCAACGGCTTCGTGTGCCTCCGCCACCACCGCCACCGCGGGAGCCACCTCCACCACTGAAGCCACCACCGCTGCTGCGAACGCCACCGCCACTGCTGAAACCGCCACCACTGTAAGAACGAGTAGAGCCAGAACCGCTTGAGTAGCTACGGGTTGAACCACCTTGACTACCGCTGTATGAGCGTACACGCTGGCTACTGCTTGAACCAGTTGAGTAGCTGCGAGTGGATGTACCGCTACCCTGACTGTATGAGCGTGAGCGAACGGCATTGTTGCTCGAGCTGCTTCTTACGGTAGCACCACTGCGGGTATTGATGGAAGTACCCGAAGAGTTGCTGCGCACTGCACTGGTATTGCTACGGGTAGTTGCGCTACGAACACCAGTAGAGTTGCTGCGAACACCGGTAGAGTTGCTGCGAACAGCATTGGTATTGCTGCGCACTGCATTGGTGTTACTGCGGGTTGCATCGCTGTTGGTACGAACACGGGTACCAGAGCGAGTGCCGATTACGCGACCCGTTGTGCTGCGAGTTCCATCGCTGTTGCTACGAATGGTTGCACTGTTGTTGCGAACGCCTGGAGTACCATTGGTACGTGTGCGTACGGCAGAGCGTGCACCATTGTTGGACGAAGCGAAACCACCACCCCTGCGGGTCATGCTTGAGTAATTGCTACGTGCGCCAGGCTGACCACGGAAGGTGTAGTTTGCCGGACGATGATGGTAGCCACCCCAGCCATAATAATGTCCGTAGTGTGGGCTGTGCCATCCTGCATACCAACCACCATGCCAACCAGTGTACCAGGGTGAATACCAAGGGCTATACCAGCTGCTGTACCAGCCAAGACGCCAGGGGCTCCATCCCCAGCCACCATACCAAGAGGTGTACCAAGGGCTATACCAGGTGCTGTAACCCCATCCCCAGCCAGCGGTTGAGAAACGCCAGTCCCACCACAAACGGTTAGTCCAGGTTGGGAACACGTATGCGTAATAATCATCCACAAACACATTCCACTCCCAAGAATTGAGACCGTAAACGATATCCCAATAATAAGGACTGCTGATGCTGATCGCGAAACGGGGGTTGCGGAAACGGATGATACGGGTAGCATACTCGTAATCATCTTCATTGCCCTCGAAACCTCCTACCCATTCTCCATCGAGCTCGCTGTCATAATCGGTTTCACCGCTCACCACAGCAGACTCATTGCTGCTGGTAGTATAACGGCGGTTGTATTCATCAACACTTCGCTTATTCTGCTTACTTCCCTTTACGGTTACAGGAGTGCCCTTCGAAACAACCACGGTTGTTGAAGGGGTGTTCGTTGTAACGACCACAGTTTTGCGTGCTGCATCAGCCTCTGTTTTCTGCTCCGCAGCCTTCGCCTGCTCCTTCTTTGTCTTGGAAGGAACATAG
>CACZRQ010000116.1 GCA_902783615.1 uncultured Bacteroidales bacterium
ACCTGGCAAGAATGCCTCGATGCCAAATACGTCCACAATCATACCACCCTTTGTGCGGCACTTGATGAAACCCTTGATAACTTCCTGGCTCTCGAGTGCTTGATTTACGCGATCCCAAGCCAGTGACAGGCGAGCCTTGCGATGTGACAGCACGAGCTGGCCCTTCTTGTCTTCCTGATTCTCAATGTAAACTTCCACCTTATCACCAGGCTTCAAATCAGGATTGTAACGGAACTCACTCATAGGAATGATACCGTCAGATTTGTAACCGATATTCACCACTACTTCACGCTTGTTCATGCTGATAACGGTACCTTCAACGACCTCACGCTCATTTACCTTGTTCAGCGTGTTGTCATACGCCTTCTCTTGGTCTTCCTTGCTGACTGGAGAGAGGGTTTCGCCACTTTCGTAAGCTTCCCAATTGAACTCATCGAGTGGCTTGATTTCCTTCAAATTTTCCATTTTGTTAATTAATTTTTAAATAGTTAACTGTGTTAGACATTATGTTGTCTCAAAAACGCCGCAAAATTACTAACTTTTTTTGGTCTAACAAACTGTTTTACCAATTATTTTTTGTCTTTATTATTAATATAGGTAAGAGCAGCTCCAATGGCCGTACTATATTCAGCATAAGGAGGAATATGGAAACGCACACCATAAAGACCTTCCAGCTCATCGAACACTTCCCTGCACTGAGGCATACGGGTGAGGTTACCAATCAATACAAAGTCCTTGATATCAGAGTTTAACGCACAAAGTACAGCCCCACTACCGATGGTTTGCAACACGGTAACAATGATGCCGGCAGCAATATCTTTCTGAGCAGAATCACTGTGAGCCTTGCCTAACAGGGAAGCTGTGGCATAGAGGGGCAAACCAGGCAAGTCGGCCTTGCACACATCACCAATGAGCAAATCGACCTTGGTATGATCGCCTTGCAAGCCCAATTCGGCTACCTGGCTGATATCGTGAGTTTTCAGCAACAGGTTGGAGAGACCCTGCAAGGTTCCTCCGCCAATGCCCATACCTCCGATGTGCTTGATGTCTTCGTGCTCAATCTTCACAAAGGTGGTACCAGTGCCCATACTCACCACAATGAGACGATCGATATCGATACCATGACGAGCTCCCAAACCATCTGCAGTAAACTCGTCCACCATCTGGGTGGGAAGACCGTAGATGGGTGTTGTAACAAACGCACTACCTACACCTGTCATCATCACCTGCTCGATATCCTCCAATTGGATTTCGTTATCGTGCAGATACTTGCCGAATGCCCCAAACAAGGATGTCACAGGATCGGCTGCTGTAATAAACATTGGCTTTATAATCTGATTGTTCCGTATGCCGACAATCTTTGTGGTTGAGCCACCCACATCAATTCCAATCACCATTCCCATAAGAAAAGTTGTTTTAAGTTTTGTAAAAAAACATGGCAAAGGTAGGCAATAAATAGTTAAACGCAAATAATCTGGCAAAAAAGTTTGCAAATATCAGTAAAGATACATATCTTTGCACCGCATTGGTTTCCTTGTTTTCATTTCGAAAACAGGAATTAAAAGGGAATCAGGTGAGAGTCCTGAACAGTCCCGCTGCTGTGTGTTTCATGAAAACCTGCCAGCAACTACTCAATGCCACTGCATGGATTCTAAGCAATTCATGCGGGAAGGCCGCTGGGAGGTGAAACGAGTCAGAAGACCTGCCATGTATTGCTTTGTCATTGCTTTCGAGGAAAAAGCGTTGAGTACAGTGGGGCGGAGGTTCGGACCGCCAGATCACACGACCAACACCTTTCTTGCAAAAGAAAGCTAAAAGCAAATAAACAACTGCCATTGTTTATTTGAACGATATAGGGGCGATGTGAACCGCCCCTATATTATTGTATATCATTTCAGTACCTTGTCTTCAAACACTTGCTTGACCAGGGTGGCAAACTCCTGGAAGGCATCTGTGTCACTGAGCGAGGAAAGCGATTGCATGAGGCCATAATAATGCCAGGCATGCTCCTTGGGATCCTTCACATTGAATTTATCCCACAAGGCATCGCCAATCTCTGCATAGTCGCGAGCCATGATCCGCATGTTCGATAGTTTGTCGCCCATGGCCACCACCTTGGCATCGTAGGGAGCCTGAGCCAGGTGTTCGAT
>CACZRQ010000117.1 GCA_902783615.1 uncultured Bacteroidales bacterium
CGACAATGCTCCGCAAGTACCTAACATCGAGGCTCCTATCGCACAGGTGATACAGAATGAACCTCAAAATCCTGCTGTCAATCCTGTAGCTCCTGAAGAAAAAGCGGAGGAAACGGAGACTGAAGCAACTACCCAAGAAACTCCTGCTGCCAAACCTGAGACTCAAACTGAAGCTAAACCAGCTGCAAATCCAACTGCTAAACCTGCAGCAAAAGCATCAGAGCCTGTTGAGACGAAAGAAAAGCCTGCCCAGCAGCCTGTTACCGTTATAGAATCGACTTCGAAACCTTTGGTTGCACAAGTGTCGGCACCAACATCGCAAGCAACAGAAACACAATCAGCTGGCCGTCCTATTCAGGTGAAGCCTGCTCAACAAAACAAAAGACAACGTTCCGTTGAACCTGTCGCTACAGGCGTTCAGCAATCTCCAGAAGTAAATACCCTCAACCGTCGTCAAGTTCGTGTCTCTCAAGATGAGCGATTACAGAATGTGCCGTTGCTGAGAGGGCAGGGAGGTGCTACCACTCGTTCGGTATCGGCCGATGAGATTACCGATATGGATCGAGTGTTCAATTCCTTCTCAGCTCATTACGATGAGTTGTATAATCAGCAGGAGCATTTGTTCGACAATGGTACAGGCGATTACAGCACTATGGACAATGCCTTGTTCCTGGCTGGCTTGGTGAGAAAGATGCAAAGTCAGCGTTCGGCCGATGATGTGAAGCTGTATCGAGAAATGGCCAGCCGTTTGGTGGAGCTGCAGCAGCCCAATGGCTTGTGGAAGAGTAGTTTGTTGAACCCAACTTCTCACAGTGCCAATACCGAAACCGATAGCTACATTTGCTATGCACTGGCTTGGGGGGTTAACAATGGCATCCTGAGTCGGGCCCAGTTCTTAGAGCCCGTGCGTCATGCATGGCAGTCGATAGGCGATTGCAACAGCAGTCCTTGCCGAATGGCGAAAGAACAAATTCAAATGTTGTAATAAAAAGAAATCCTGCGATGTTTCGCAGGATCTTTAATTTTTTGTGGGTGGCAGGTGGGACTCGAACCCACGACATTCAGAACCACAATCTGACGCTCTAACCAACTGAACTACGGCCACCATATAAGCTATTGGTAAGTTTAATTCCCATTTGCGGATGCAAAGATAGGGCAAAACTTTGAATGTACAAAGCTTTTGCCCTATTTTTTATTGATAAATCGCTTTCTTGCCTGCCAAAAGCGTGTTTTTCATTAATGAAACGATGGTCATGGGACCAACGCCACCTGGAACAGGCGTGATGAACGAACATTTGGGAGCCACCTCATCGAACTTCACATCGCCATTCAGGCGGAAACCACTTTTCTTGGTGGCATCAGGCACACGCGTAGTGCCCACATCAATCACTACGGCACCTTCCTTCACCATATCGGCCGTTACGAAGTTTGGCTTGCCAATGGCTGCGATGATGATGTCGGCCTCCTGGCACTCCTTCTTCAAATCGCGACTGTGGCTGTGGCAAACCGTAACCGTAGCATCGCCTGGAGTGGCTTTCTGCATCATCAGCGTAGCCATAGGCTTGCCCACAATGTTACTTCTGCCCAACACCACACACTTCTTGCCAGCAGTCTCGATGTTGTAACGGCGCAGCAGTTCGATAATGCCATTAGGGGTGGCCGAAACATAGCAAGGCAGTCCGATGGCCAGACGACCCACATTGATGGGATGGAATCCATCCACATCCTTGCGGTAGTCGATGGCCTCAATCACCTTCTGCTCAGAGATATGCTTGGGCAAAGGCAGCTGAACGATGAATCCATCCACATCGGCATCCTGATTCAATTCCTCCACTTTCGCCAACAGCTCGGCTTCAGTAACATCAGCCTCATAGCGGATGAGCGACGACTTGAATCCACAAGCCTCGCAAGCTTTCACCTTATTGGATACGTAAGTCTCACTGCCGCCATCGTGACCTACCAGAATGGCAGCAAGATGGGGGCGCTTGCCTCCTGCGGCAACAATCTGTTCCACTTCGGCTGCAATCTCTTGCTTGATTTGCGCTGATACAGCTTTTCCGTCAATTAATATCATAGTGCAATGAATTTTAGAAAGGTTTACCTCCAGGTCGCATCATTGGCGGCATCTTCGGGAACTTGCTGGATGTCACCGTCTTCATCATCTTTCGCATTTGGTCGAACTGCTTGATGAGGCGATTCACCTCCTGTATGTTCGTGCCGCTACCCTTGGCAATGCGCTGACGGCGAGAAGTGTTCAGCAACTCGGGGTGTGTGCGCTCTTGAGGAGTCATCGAATAGATGATGGCTTCGATGCTCTTGAAGGCATTGTCATCGATGTCGATATCCTTGATGGCTTTGCCCACGCCAGGAATCATGGCTGCCAAGTCCTTGAGGTTGCCCATCTTCTTGATTTGGGCAATTTGACCCATGAAATCGTTAAAATCGAACTGGTTCTTCTGAATCTTCTTCTGAAGACGTTTGGCTTCTTCCTCATCGAACTGCTCCTGCGCTTTCTCCACCAGCGAAACGATATCGCCCATACCGAGGATTCGGTCAGCCATACGGTCGGGGTGGAACTGGTCGATAGCCTCCAGCTTCTCGCCCGTACCCACAAACTTGATGGGCTTGTTTACCACCGTGCGGATTGACAAGGCAGCACCACCACGGGTATCACCGTCGAGCTTGGTCAGAACCACACCCGTAAAGTCCAGACGTTCATTGAATTCCTTTGCCGTATTCACAGCATCCTGACCTGTCATCGAGTCCACTACGAAGAGGATTTCATCAGGTTGGATGCCTTCCTTGATGGCAGCAATCTCGTTCATCATCTCCTCATCGACAGCCAGACGGCCGGCGGTATCGACAATCACCAAGTCGTAGCCCTTCGCTTTGGCCTCGGTAATGGCATGCTGGGCGATGCTCACAGGATCCTTGCTTTCAGGTTCCGAGTACATGGGCACATTGATCTGCTCGGCCAATACGCGCAACTGCTCGATAGCAGCAGGACGGTAAACGTCGCAAGCCACCAACAGTGGGCGACGGTTCTTCTTGGTCTTCAGCAAACGTGCCAACTTGCCAGAGAAGGTGGTCTTACCAGAACCTTGCAGACCTGACATCAGGATTACGGCAGGTTTCTTGGACAGATTCAGCTCGGCTGTTTCGCCACCCATCAGGGTTGCCAACTCGTCGTGCACAATCTTCACCATCAGCTGGCTGGGCTTCACAGCTGTCAATACATTCTGTCCCAGTGCCTTCTGCTTCACCGTATCAGTGAATGTCTTGGCAACTTTATAGTTCACATCGGCATCAAGCAATGCCTTGCGTACATCTTTCAGGGTTTCGGCCACATTGATCTCGGTAATCTTGCCTTCACCCTTCAGTATCTTAAAAGACCTTTCAAGTCTTTCACTTAAATTATCAAACATAGTCTCTTAAAACCTTTTGGAGGTAAATAATTATCCATTCATGGCCATCAGGAACTCCTGGTTGTTGCGGGTTGTCTCCATCAAGCCCTTCACCTTCTCGATAGCCTCTTGAGGTGTCATGTCGGCCATGAAGCGGCGAGCCACCCACATGCGGTCGCGAGTGAGCTGGTCTTGCAGCAGGTCGTCACGACGCGTACTTGACAGGATTACGTTGATAGCCGGGAAGATACGCTTGTTGCTCAGCGTGCGGTCGAGCTGCAGCTCCATGTTGCCTGTACCCTTGAACTCCTCGAAAATCACATCGTCCATCTTAGAACCCGTTTCTGTGAGGGCTGTAGCGAGGATGGTCAATGAGCCGCCACCTTCAATGTTGCGGGCTGCACCGAAGAAACTCTTGGGCTTATGTAGGGCGTTGGCATCCACGCCACCAGAGAGCACCTTGCCTGAAGCAGGAGCCACGGTGTTGTAAGCGCGAGCCAAACGGGTGATAGAGTCGAGGAAAATCACCACATCGTGGCCACATTCCACCAGTCGCTTGGCTTTCTCTAATACGATGTTGGCAATCTTCACGTGACGGTCGGCTGGCTCATCGAAGGTAGATGAAATCACCTCAGCATTCACTGTGCGAGCCATATCTGTCACTTCCTCAGGACGTTCGTCAATCAGCAGCACCATCATATAGACCTCAGGATGGTTGGCTGCAATGGCGTTGGCAATGTTCTTCATCAAGGTAGTCTTACCCGTTTTTGGCTGAGCCACAATCAAAGCTCGCTGACCTTTACCGATTGGGGTATAGAGATCCACGATGCGGGCATCGATGGTGTCGCGTCCGTCGCCTTTGCAAAGCGTGAACTTCTCCTCAGGGAAGAGCGGCGTGAGGTGCTCGAATGGTACACGGTCGCGCACAATCTCAGGATTCAAACCGTTGATCTTGTTGACTTTAACAAGTGGGAAATATTTCTCGCCTTCTCTTGGTGGACGAATCACACCTTCCACCACATCGCCTGTCTTCAAGCCAAACAGCTTGATTTGCGACTGCGAAACGTAGATGTCATCGGGAGAAGAAAGGTAATTGTAGTCGGATGAACGCAGGAAACCGTAGCCGTCCTGCATGATTTCCAGCACGCCCCATCCCTGCAGGATATCTTCAAAATCGTACAGCGGTTGTGGCTGACGCTTCTCGGCATTCACCTCAGCATTCTGCTGGGCAGCCTGTGGAATCGGACCATTGGTGGCTGGTCTCTGCGGTTGAGCGGGAGCCTGATACTGAGGCTGTGCAGGAGCCTGATTCTCAGGCTTTGAAAACTTGTCAATCAATTCTTCAGGAACTTGCTGGTTGTCGGCTGGCAGGTCTTCGATAGGCACAAACGTATCAGTTTTCATGCCCACTTCCTGCTCAGCCTCTGTTGCCATTGGATGGGCTTTCTGTGGTCTGTTCTCCGCTTTGGCGTTTTGCAGCTCGGCAGCTCTCTCGGCCTCTGCCTTAGCTGCATTCTTCTGCTGCAGGCGTTCCAGCACCTTTTCTACATCTGGCACAGCCTTGCGGGGGCGACCTCTGCGCTTAGTTGCTGGAGCTTCTTCTGCTGTCTCAGCAACTGGTGTTGCTGGAGCTGCTTCAACTTTCTCTTCAGGCTCGGCTGACTTGGGCTCGGCTTTTGGTTCTGGCTTGGCCTTAGGTTCTGGCTTAGCTTCAGCTTTTGCCTTTGCTTCTGGCTCAGCCTTGGCAGCAGCCTGCTTCTTGGAAGGTCTGCCGGGACCTCTCTTCTCAGCTGGCTTCTCTGCCGCCTTCTCTGCAGGTTTCTCTGCAGGTTTCTCTGCTACAGGAGCTTCAACTGGCTGCTCTTGAGCAGGTTTGTCTTTCTTTATCAAGGTGGTAACAGGCTGTTCGTCACGGGAAATCGTGCCCTCCTTGTTGGCAGAGAACACCTTGTTCAGCTTGCCGTTCGAGACAGTCACGCGTTTGCGCTTGGGTCTGTCTTCCTTCTGTTTGTCTTTGGCAGCTATCCTGTTGGCGTTCGTGATGGCCTGTTCGTCCAGAATTTTATACACTAAGTCCTCTTTGGAAAGAGAATCTGTCTTGTTAATGCCCAGCTCTTTGGCTATGGCTTGTAAATCAGTCAATGACTTTTCGTTTAATTGAACGATATTATACATGGAATTTAATTAATGTGTTATCGGGAAAAAAGGTTGAAGAAAGAGTTTCTTTTTTTCAACGGTGCAAAGATACAAATCTTTTTTTGATTTCGCATCATCATTTATGCCTTTTTTCTGAAGATAATCACTCTTTTTGTGCCATTGTCCACCCTGTAGCGGTTGTCGATGCGCTCTCCAATCACCCAGATCACGTCATTTCCACAGCAAAGCAGGTGTTGCGATGCCTTCTGACTGACGCTCTTTTTCAGGTCAGTCAGGAAGTCGCTCACCAGTTTCTTGCCTTTCATGCCAAAGGGGATGAACCAGTCGCCAGCCTGCCACTTGCGCATACTGATGTCGCCTGTCAGCTTGTCGGCATCGAAGCAAGCCGTGTTCTTGTCTTTGGGGATGACGAATTCGGGAGTATAGGCACATTCCTCTTGTTCCAATTCGGGAGGAGTAGGGGAGGTGATGGGCTCGATGAGCAGGTGAGTACGGTCTTTCACGATGCGCCACTCCTTGGATTCGAACACTTTACCAGATTGTCCTTGCAGGGCTTCCATCATATCAGCCTCTTGTGCCGAATTGAATCCCAATGGGGTTGTTATTTCATGCAGCACACTCTTTGGAGATGGTTCTTGCAGCAGTTTCTCGATGTCGATGCCTTGTTGGTCTTTCACGCGGGCTATGCTGGCTGCTACGCTCTTATTATATATAAGGTGTACCTCGTTCAGGTGGCTGGCCGTTTGCAGCAGGCTTTCTCTGATGGATGGGTTGATGGTTTCTAACAGAGGCAGTAGGTCGAGGCGAATCTTATTGCGGGTGTAGTCGTGTTGCAGGTTGGTGCTGTCGTTCACGAAGGGTTGTCCTAAGTGTTGCAGGTAATCTAAAATCTCTTCGCGATTCACGCAAAGCAGGGGGCGCACCACATAGCCGTTCTTGGGTTGGATGCCTCGCAAGCCCTTGATGCCTGTGCCACGAATCAGGTTCAGCAGGAAAGTCTCGATGCTGTCATCTTGATGATGGGCAACGGCAATCCATTGACAATCTGTTTCTTGGCGAAGTTCCTCAAACCAGTTGTACCTAAGGTTACGTGCTGCCATTTCGATGGAGATGCCATTGGCTTCTGCGTAAGATGTGGTGTCGAAGTGTTGCACATGCAGTTGAATGTTCAGTTGCTGGCACAGGTTCCTCACAAAAGTTTCATCACGGTTGGATTCTTCACCTCGCAAATGGAAGTTGCAGTGGGCAGCTTCGCAAGTGTAGCCCAGTTGCAGGAGCACACGTAGCAAGGCTACCGAGTCGGCTCCTCCGCTCAGTGCTACCAGCATTCTGTCGCCTTTCTGCAACAATTCCTGATGCTCGATAAATTGTCTCACCTTTCGTTTCAGCATATCGATTTGCAAAGATAAGCAAAACCTCCGTTTTTTTTCTCCCTCACGAGGAAAAATTTTCTCCCTCACGAGGAATAAAAATTCCATCGATGGAGCAACGATAAAGAAATGATTGGGGCAGTAGGGGCAGTGGGGCAGTAATTTTGTGTTCTATCGCCCCTATGGTTGGGTGTTCAAAAAACGATTTCAAATTTTGGATGCTGAAAGCAACCCCCTTTTAATAGCCGCGGGTTCGTAGAACCTGCGGAATACAATGATACATCTATAATTGCACTCTGAAAGAGTGCCCCAAAATAAACTGCCCCACTGCCCCTACTGCCCCAACTTCCTTCCGATACCTAATGGTAGGTATTGTGAGGACGTTTTCTTTAAAATCATTCTAAATAATTTGGGGATTGGGCGATAATGCGCTATCTTTGCACCAATAAAAGAATGGTGTCATGAAATTATCCGAACTGAAGACAGGCGAGAAGGGCGTCATCGTGAAGGTGTTAGGTCATGGTGGCTTCCGTAAGCGCGTCATAGAGATGGGCTTTATCAAGGGCAAGGAAGTGGAGGTGCTGCTGAACGCCCCTTTGCAAGACCCTGTGAAATACAAACTGATGGGCTATGAGGTGTCGTTGCGTCATGATGAGGCCGAACTAATTGAGATTATCTCGGAAGCTGAGGCCGAGCAGGAGCAACAGAAAGATACACTTGGCCTTGACGGTCCCCTCTCTGGAAACCTGCAATTCACTGATTATAAGCTGAAACTGGCTAAGCAAAAGCGTCGCATCATCAATGTGGCACTGATTGGCAACCCCAACTGTGGCAAGACCTCACTGTTCAACTTCGCCAGCGGAGCTCACGGACGGGTGGGCAACTATGCCGGCGTGACCGTTGATGCTACGGAAGCTCGTGCCTCGTTCGAGGGCTATGAGTTCAACCTCACTGACCTGCCTGGCACCTATTCCCTTTCCTGCTACAGTCCCGAAGAACTCTATGTTCGCAAGCACCTGTTCGAGAAACGCCCCGACATCGTGATCAACATCATCGATGCCAGCAACTTAGAGCGTAACCTCTACCTTACAACCCAGTTGGTGGACATGAACCTGCGCATGGTGTGTGCCCTGAATATGTACGACGAATTTGAACGTCGTGGTGACAAAGTGAACATCGAGACCCTGAGCTCGCTGTTTGGTGTGCCCATGATTCCCACCTCCTTCAAGACAGGCATGAACGTTGATTTGCTGTTCCACATCATCATCAACATGTATGAGGGAGCCGACTTCATCGATGATAAGGGTAACATCAACCCTGATGTGGCGAAGGAAATCAAGGAGTGGCACGACACCTACGCCAACCATTCGCCCCAGCATCATATCGAGGACTTTGCCGAGGGCAAGCGCCCCTTGAAGAACTATTACCGTCATATCCACATCAATCACGGACAGTATGTGGAGCGGGGCATCAATGCCGTACAAGTGCCGCTAAAGGCAAACGAGCACGTCCGTCAGCTCTATTCCACCCGCTATTTGGCCATCAAACTGTTAGAGCGCGACCAGTCGGTAGAGGAAATCATCTCGGAACTGTCGAATGCCCAAGAGATTCTGGAAGCTCGTAAACAGGCAGCTATTCAGATAGAACAAGATACCCATCAGGATGCTGAGACCGCCATCATGGATGCCAAGTACGGTTTCATTCATGGAGCCTTGTCGGAAGCAGGCTTTGCCGAGGGAGACGTGACCGATACCTACAGGATGACACATCTGGTGGATAGCATCTTGTCTAACAAATGGTTGGGATTCCCCATCTTCTTCCTGCTGCTCTTCCTGATGTTCGAGGTGACCTTCGAGTTGGGGCAGTATCCAATGGACTGGATAGAAGAGGGGGTAGCCTGGTTGGGCAACTTGATAGGCAGTACCATGCCCGAGGGCTCGTTGCGCTCGCTGTTGGTGGATGGCGTGATTGGCGGTGTGGGATCCGTCATCGTCTTTCTGCCTCAGATACTGATACTTTACTTCTTCATCTCCCTGATGGAAGATTCGGGCTATATGGCTCGTGCCGCCTTCATCATGGATAAGCTGATGCACAAGATGGGCCTGCATGGCAAGTCGTTCATCCCACTCATCATGGGCTTTGGCTGCAATGTGCCTGCTGTGATGGCCACCCGCACCATCGAGAGTCGCCGCTCTCGCCTCATCACCATGATGATTCTGCCGTTTATGTCGTGCTCAGCCCGCCTACCTATTTATATTATGATCACCGGCACGTTCTTCTCGTTGCAATACCGCTCGTTGGCCATGATTTCGCTCTATGTCATTGGCATTCTGGTGGCTGTGGTGGTGAGTAACATCTTCTCGCGTCTGGTCATCAAGGGCGAGGACACGCCTTTTGTGATGGAACTGCCTCCTTACCGCATGCCTACCGCCAAGGCCATTGGAAGGCACACTTGGGAGAAAGGCAAGGAATACCTGAAGAAGATGGGTGGGGTTATCCTTGTGGCTTCGGTGATTGTTTGGACCTTGCAGTATTTCCCCCACGATGACAGCTTGACCAATCAGCAACAGCAGGAACAGTCGTACATCGGCCGCTTGGGTAAGGCCATTGAACCTGTTTTCAAACCTCAGGGCTTCAACTGGAAACTCGACGTGTCTCTCATTGCCGGCGTAGGAGCCAAGGAGATTGTGGCTTCCACCTTGGGTGTCATCTATTCGGGTGATGAATCGTTTGCCGACGATGAGGCTTTCAGCACTGAGAGTGAGAAATATACACGACTTCGCCAGGCGATGGTGGCTGATGGCATCACCCCGCTCACGGGCTATTGCTACCTGCTGTTCGTGTTGCTCTATTTCCCCTGCATCGCCACCATCATTGCCATTAAGAACGAGACAGGCAGCTGGAAGTGGGCAGCCTTTGCGGCTCTCTATACCACCTGTGTGGCATGGATCGTTTCTGCTACCGTTTATCAAATAGGTTTGCTGTTATGATGACCGATTGGCAAGACTGGATAGTGGCATTGTTGGTGGCACTGTGTGTCATTCGGGTAGGCATGAGCATTTGGAACATATTTGCCAAGTCCCGATCGGGCCGTCAGAACCCTTGTGCTCACTGCGCCCAACCTTGCGATGTGAAGCGATTATTCGACCAGAAAGTGGCAAAATGCGGACATAGTGAGAAAAAAACGAAGAAATCTTGCTGCGAATAGTTGACAATTCAAAAAAAAGTTGTACATTTGCATCCGCAATTCAACAATTCGGTGCCTTGGATGAGTGGTTGAGTCACTGGTCTGCAAAACCATGCACGGCGGTTCGAATCCGCCAGGCACCTCCAGAAAAGAGGATATGTCGGTTGGCATATCCTCTTTTCTTTAAGACTCTCCCCCTAAGTTAGGGGGAGTACCCTCGAAGAGGGGGAGGGAGTATGCAGATCACTTCTCTTCAATCAGATTCATTCCTCAATCAGCACAGGCGGTGGGAGTGGAGGCATGATGTCATTCGATTTTGTTGGTGAGAACCTTCTTGGAGTCAGTGAATTATTATACCTAATACCATCAGGCTCGAAGAAAGTAGTGATGATGCCTTCTGTTCCAGCATAAGGGATTCCTGCTTGAATTCGGATGTACTGGCTATCATCAGTAAAGAAGCCATCATAGGAGAACGGTTCATGTGCCAAGTCGTGAATGCGCTTGGCTATCAAATAACGCTGCCATGCGCTGAAGTATGTGCGATTGTCATCCATGCAGCTCACTTCTTCAGAACGCCAGATGCCCTTGCCATACATTCCATAGCCGCCTTCATAGGTGCCAACATGCAAAAATTTGCCCATTTGTTTGGTCCCCTTTTCGTCAGGAATGAAATCACTCCAGAACAGTTTGTTTTCCAAATCTGCTGTAAGGTTCATTCCAAAAGGAACAGCATAGTTCTGTCCTGGAATAGTGGTTCCATAATATTGGGCTCCACCCACATATTCATCGGCCAGTTTGCCAAACATGTGACCACCAGCCTCATGCAGGGCGATGTTCAACCAGGTTCCTTCGCAGGTGACGGTGTTTCCACCACTGCCTGCCCATTTCATCAAGCTGCCATCACTGTTTTTCGACATGGGTATCATGGCGAAAGATTTGCCATTTTCCCAGTTCCAACAGATACCACCATATCGTTCGTCATTAATCAGCATGATGATTCCTGTATCATTGATGGATACTTTTCCATTCAGGATGTCAGGGTTGTGAGATCCCACGAAGGAGAACACCCTTTGTGAGTTGGCTTTCATGTTGTTGATGTTATTCGATGACCATCCTGCATCGAATGATGTTTTGACAAAGGTGTTTTCATTGGTGATGTCGGCTCCCGATTCATCAGAAACAGCATCCAGAATGTGGATGTTAAAATAGTGTTTGTAATCTTGGAATGGTTCAAACCCGAAGATGAAGTCCAGCATCTCAGTGGCCTTTGTGTGGTAATCATCCATCTGTTCTTTGGTGAACCCTTCAGGGATGACTACCCAAGAAACAGGATGGTCGCTGTCGTTCGTTGTGTATGGCCAAGCTGCACCATTTTGGAAATCGTCGTTGCCTACAGGAATAGTGCCCAGATTCAGTATCTCCGAAGCATGCAGTGTTGCGGCTTTCACTCCTTTTTTTGTGCATTCCAAGCCCTGCTCATTGAATAACGAGAGCGTGAACCCATTGGTCAAAGCTACAGGTGCACACATCATGTAATAATAAACGCCCTCTTGAAACTCACCCTCCAGCTCCACGTAATCTTTACCTGTTATGACATTGACTGTACCATTATCTACATTCAAGGTTATGTTGCCACTGAGAAGTGTGGTAGTATAGTTGTCGATGCTATTGGCATAGAACCTGACTCGCTTGACGTTATCTATACCTTCTCCCTGAAGGCCGAATTTTATCAGGGTACAGGCATTGTAGAAGTACAGCTGATAGTCTTCAAGGGAAGAAGTTTTTGCATAGCAGATGTTCAGATTGTTGGAAAAACTATTGGCCACAGCTGTTTGCACGGTTGGCACACGGAAATGAGCTTCTATCTGTTTTTCTTCATCTGCTGTTGTGTAAGCGATTCCATCGATAAGCGAAGTAGGGTAGAATGCATGGAAATAATGGGTGGTGCTTATGGGATCGCCTTCGAAGAGGACCGCATAGCCTCCCTCTTCCGTACTGAAAGTGCCAGTGTAGAAGTAGTCTTCTGTTGATGTTCCATAAATGCGAATCTCGTCACCGGCATTCCATTTGATGCGAAGTCCGTCAAGCTCTGTTCGTGTGTTGCCATCATCGAAGCTGGCAACAAACGAACTCCGTTGCTCCATGGACAATGCAGGTGAATCGTCAACTGTGTAGGTTGACTCCAATTCTTCTTGCTGGCAAGCCATCAAGCACAGCAGGCAAAAGAACAAGTAAACACCTTTGGGAACACGCATATACTTACCTTTAAAGGCGAAATGGCAGCTATGATGTTGTTCTGTCACAGCTGCCATTATATAATCATATAAACTTATTTCTGCTCAATAGTCTCATATTTTGGCCCTTCAGTCTCAATCACAGGAGGTGGCAGCGGAGGCATAATCTCCTTTGGAGAGCCTACTTGGCCAGGTGTCGATGACGCGTTGTAAATTGGCGATAACCCACTGTAATGAGTTTTAAGCCGACCCTCGGTACCAATATTGGCTGTGCCCGCCTGTATGCCTATGTATTGCTTGTCTTTTGCTATAAAATTCTCATAGGTAAATGCTTCTCCAGCTATGTCGTGAATACGTTTAGCAATCAGCCAACGTTGCCAAGCACTGAAATAGGCGCGATTGTCATCCATGCAACTCACTTCCTCAGAACGCCAAATACCCTGAATATAGGATGCAAATCCACCTTCATAGGTGCTGACATATAGGAATTTGTTAGCTTGCTTAACCCCTTGAGTAGTCGGTATCATGTGTGACCACAAAAGATTGTTTACTTTATCAGCAGTAACATTCAAGCTCATAGGAACTTGCCAAGAATGTTCAGCTATGGTATTTGAAGTATATATGTAATTATTCCAGTACTCATCTGCTAACCTGCCAAAGCAATGACCACCACCCTCATGCAGGGCTGTGTTCCACCATGTGCCAGTATTGGTAATAATGCCTGAATTGTTTCCTGCCCAATATCTTTCACCACTCATTGTAGGAATCATGGCATAACCCCTTCCTGTTGATGTATGGATGCAAATGCCTCCATAACGGTCATCGTTAATGATCATGAAAATGGCAGTGTTGTCAATTGTTGAAATGCCATTTTTGATATCCGGACAGTGAGTCTCTACAAAAGAATAAACCCTGTCAGAAGCGGCATTCATATCACTATAACCATCACTCCAACCTGCATCGAAAAAAGTTTTCTTATATACATTTGTTGTCCTGTTGTCTGCACCTGATTCATCTGACACTGCGTCAAGGATATAGACATTGAAATAATTCACATACTCCTTATATGGGTCAACATCGAATATAAAGTTGATCATCGCTTCAGCTTTTCCATGATAGTCTTCTAATTCACTTTTGGTAAATCCTTCAGGAATGACTACAAACGTAACGGGCTTAGCAGTAGATGCAGTCTTGTACTTTTCATAGAACCCATTTACGAAGCCATCGGCATCTATGTTAATGGTTCCTAAGTTCAGCATTGTTGATGGTGAAAGACTGGCACTTTTCACACCTTTCTTTGCGAATTCCTTTCCCTCTGCATTGAAAAAAGAAATCACGAAACCATCTGGCATATCATTGGGTGCTACCATGATACAATAATCCGTTGAAGCTGCAAAAGATCCCTCCAAATCTACATAGTTACAAGGCTTAAGGGTACCATAATTGAAATTATAAATACTACCATCGTCTAAAGATACAATTGCCTCACCTGAGAGGAGAGGTGTGTTTCCACTCTGCTGATCCTTGTTAGAGCTGATTCTCACTTTCTTAACGTTTGATGCGCCAGGACCAGATAGCTTAAACTTGATCATAGCGCATACATTGCGGAAAGAAAGGTTACTATTCATATTTGTAGTCTTGGCATGGACGATATTAAGTTCATCAGCAAAACCGTCTGCTGTGGCAGTTTGTGTGGTTGGAATAATCATGCCTTGGTAATACTTGTCATCAATTTCGTATGGAATATCACTACTCATTGCGCCCTTGGGATAGAACGCATAATAGTACTGATGTGCAGTGGCTGAACTTCCTGTAAATTCTGCAACAAAACCTCCAGTAGAAGTTGTGAAATCTGCAAGTGGATAAAAGTAACCTGCTGGTGTAGCGTCAGGCCGTACTGAAATAACATCTCCTGCATTCCATTTCACTCTATTATTCTCTTTCAATTCTGTTCGAGTAGAAGCATCTTCAATGCTGGCTATAAACGTTCTCTGAACCGCTGGATTGGCCTCAACCTTTGTCTCTTCCAGGACAAATGGTTCCTCCATTACTTGCTCTTGCTGGCAAGAAATGAGTCCTAACACAAAGAAAGCTGATGTAAATATAATCTTTTTCATAATCATCAAAATTAAGCGGTTAGTATTTACCATTCATATGGTTTCTCATCGAATGGTTGTGAGGTATCGCTTGGTTCAGCAATCACACCTTCAGTCTCCATTTCAATGACTTTTACCAAAGGCTGTTCATATTCTTCCAACTCTTTCATAATTTTCTCACTTTTTATTTTAGTACTAAAATGTTGCAATCAGCTCAATCCTTTTCCCACATAGAAAACTCTTTATCTCAGATAAGAAGTCCATTGAGCAAGATAAACCATGCAAATTTAAGTACTTTTTTCAATATTATCAAGTATTTAGTGCTTTTTTTTGTGGATAGGAATATTTTTCCCTACCTTTGTACACCATGATGACGAAAAAATACTATAGAGTGGCAGGCTTGGACTTTGGCGTTGAGTTACAAGACAGTGCGGATTTTGAGGATAGATTAGGGGCATATCAACCCTTTGAAATCTCTGAATCAGTATCTTTGCTCTTTATGTTGTCCATATTAAAAGAGGATGTGGATAATTGTGGCTATAACGAAAAATGGCATCTTCTTATCAATGAGGAAATGATGGATTTTGATGTAAGATTATATGTTGATAATGAAAGCATCTATCATTACATCACAAGAATAAAGAACAATCCTGATAATTGGTCTTGTTTGGACTTCACGTCCAACATGATGCCATTGGCCTACAGGCAAAGGGGGAGAGCCCGATTTAAACAAATAGCTCTGAATAGTACCCTTAAGCTGATGTTTGCTCTTTGCACTGCTACCAAAGACACCATGTTGTTCCATTCTTCTGTTATCAAGAATGGCGGAAAGGGCTACATGTTTTTAGGCAAGAGTGGTACAGGCAAAAGTACCCATGCTCAGCTTTGGTTAGAGCATATATCAGGGAGCGAGTTGCTGAACGATGACAATCCAGTGGTGAGGTTTATTGATGGAACGCCTTGGGTGTTTGGAACACCTTGGAGTGGGAAGACACCTTGCTATAAGAACGAGGCAGTGCCAGTGGGGGGTATAGTCCGCTTGTGGCAGGCACCTGTCAATGAGATAAAAAGGTTGGATACCTTGCAGGCTTACGCTGCCTTGCTGCCTACTATTTTAAATATGAAATGGGAAAGGCAATTGGCTGATGGCATGAATGCTTCCATCTATAAACTGATAACAAGCGTTCCCATCTTTAGCCTACGAAATAGGCCTGAAAAGGCTGCTGCTATGATGAGTTTTAAAGCTTTGACACAAAATGAAGGAAGAAGTGAATAGACATTTGGTGCCTAATGAGATATTGTTGGGTGAGGTGAAAAAGTTGATTGCCGAAGGGCATCATGTGGTTATCAAAGTGAAGGGTTCCAGTATGTTGCCTTTTATTGTCGGAGGCAGGGATAGTGTTTCGCTCGTTCAGCCTGCCGACTTAAAAGTGGGTGACATCGTGTTGGCGGAAATAAAGGAAGGTAATTTTGTACTTCACCGCATCAAGGCAATAAATGGTTCAATGGTTACGCTGATGGGTGATGGTAATCTTTGTGGTAAGGAACGTTGCAGTAGGGAAAATGTAGCAGGTAAGGTGGAGATGATTATTCGCAAGGGCAAGAATGTGAATCCTTGTTCATGTACAGAAAAGTTCAAAGTGAATCTGTGGTTAATGATGCTGCCTTTACGTCGTTGGTTGTTAGCACTATACAGAAGGATGCCTGAGTAGCTGAATTCGGAAAGCTTTTACAGACGAAGCACTTCATCGCAATAGTTGAGAATCAAATCGCGATGAGTGATGAATATCATGGTTTTATTCTTCATGGCATGCATCAATCTGTCAATGAGCGTGCGTTCGGTTTCTGCATCAAGTGAAGAGCTGAATTCGTCAAGTATGATGATGCTGCCAGGACGTAGCAATCCCCTGGCAATGGCTATACGCTGCGCCTGTCCTTCACTTAATCCATCGCCCCATTCTCCACAATGGGCATCGAGCTTCATGGGTAAGTCGGCCACGAAGTCGGCAGCTGCGACATGCAATGCTTCCCACATCTCGGCCTCTGTGGCATTGGCATTTCCCAAAAGCAGGTTGCTACGTATAGTTCCGCTCAGCAAACTGTTACCTTGTGGTACATACACCAAGTTGCCACGTGTAGCTGTTGATGAGATTACCTGTTCCACCTTATTATAGATATAGATGCTACCTTTCTGGGGATGCAGGATCGACAGCATCAGTTTCACCATCGTACTCTTGCCTGTGCCAGTTTCGCCCACAATGGCTGTTCGTGTACCAGGCTTGAAGTCGTGAGAGAAATGGCAATAAATGTCACGTTCACCATTTTTATATTTGAAAGTGACATCTTCAAGGCGTATTCCAGCTATACCTCCCAATACTTTAGCAGTTCCCTGCCTTTCGACATGTAGCGTTTCCAACTCCTCAAGTCTGTCAATCGAAGCCGAGGCACGTACAAAATCGGGAATGAGTCTGGTTATATCCACTGTAGGTCTTTGAATCCTATTTACCAATTGCAGGAAAGCTGTCATCATGCCATAGGTGATGGTTCCTTGCTGCAGACCCACTAGTCCCCAAAGGAAAGCTGTCATATACCCAACAATGAACCCCATCATTACCATTCCTTTAGAGAATAGGTTGAAACGGGTGCTATGTAAGGTCTGGTCGTAGAGCAACGTCTGCATAGATGCCAACCGTTCGGCAAACACCCCGTTCTGTTCCATGCTCTGTATGAGCAAGTGGTGCTGTAAGCTTTCTTGCATCATGCTCTGCACCGAACTGTCGGTGGAGCGTATGTCTTTGGTGAGTTTACGCATCTTAACGAAGAACAGCTTACTTGCCACTAAGCACAATGGCATGATAAATAAAATGCTCCATGCCAGCATGGGGTTCATTAGGTAAAGGAAACCGAATGCAGCTACCACTTGAACACAGGTAGCAAACAGATGAGGCATTGACTTGCATAATGTTTCGCACACCACACGCACGTCTTCTTCCAATCGGTTCAGCACATCTCCGCTATGGAATTGCTCCCATTCTTCCCATGTTACATACATCAAGTGGTGGTAGATGCGATGTCTGAGCCTGTTTTTCAAGGCTATCTCTGTTTGGTTCTCCATCCAGCTCATTGTCAGGCTGAGCCCCAGTTCCAACAAATAGATGAGCAGAAGGATGGCTCCATATACATAAATTTTCGACTGCAACAATCCACCATGTGTGGCATAGTCGATAGCTTCCTTGCTGAAATACACAAACGTCAGGCTGGCACCAATGTAGCACAGCCCACAGAGGGTGTTTAGCAACAGCCCGCCCCTAATGCCAAGGGATGAACGCCATATCCATGTGAGTAACCGTCTGATCATTTGGCGTTAAAATAGTCGGTAAAGAAATGCTTTCCCCTCTCAAGCAGGAAGAAGCCGAATGCTTCGAGACCTAAAGCTGGGAATAACCGAATTGTTTTCAGGTAGCGTTTGGCGTGAAAGAAGAAGTTCTTTCTTTTTCGTGCCAAATAGTTTGGATCATTCGAAAACTGCTTCTCTGCACTATGACCAAAGTTTCCCTGTTCCATGATGTCTTCTAATATGATTGATGCCTTCTTTTTGGTCTCTTTGTAAAAAGGAAATTCTTCCTGAGGTAATCCGATATGATGTACCAAGAGATAACCGAAGACCTGCCAGGCATTCAGCAAACCAAAGCAGTTGAGTCTTTGCTTCAGCTCTTGCTGATTGATCTTATTATGATTGACATGCAGCATGCATGCCCAGTCGCACAATTGGCGTAGGCCCACACCTCCATGTACAAAATGGAAAAACAGGTGGTAAAAAACGTAAAGGGCATTGAAAACAGTATTAGGGATATGAACTTCTTCCTTTTCGTCCATCGGCGTAAAGGTGAAAGTCGATTGTTCAAGCACCTGCTCACTCCACTTTACAAATTGTCTTTGTTTGGTGAAACTACCGAATACTGCTGCAGTTCTATGAAGTTCAATGCTAACGCCTTGCCATTTTGCATTTATATGGAGGGAATGATATGAGTGCTTCGAATCGGTCATCCCCCAGGTTTCAATCCATTGGCTGACGGCTTCCAAGTTTTTCTCTCCAACAAATAAATCAATATCGCCAGGCTGTCGATGTAGCGGTTGTGGGTACAATAAGGCATAGCTTTGACCTTTTAACACCATTGTCTTGATTCCCTTCTCTTCCAGCTTTTCTGTAATCTTCACCAGTACCTGGTTTTGCTTGCGGTTGGCTAGCTCTATTCTGTTCACCTTCCAGAACCATTTCATGCGGATGTCTTCTGTTGGCTGCAAATCAACAGGTAAGTGCAACATACCATCGAATAATACCCCAATCAACGTTTGTCGTTTGGCATATTTCATCACTTCCCCCCATTGCTCATCACTGAGTTTGGCGGTCAGCATTGGTGGCTTTTTCCAAAGTCCGGCTCTGAGTAGCTCCCAAAAGGCATGTTCAACTTCAGCTGTCATTCTTCTACCAGACCAATTTCTTGCCATCTGTCAACCAATTGTCTGGCATCTGCCAGCGCTTTTTCCTGAGTAACTTTGTATTTCTCGGTCAGCAACTTTGCCATATCTTCGTCATAGAAATTCTTACCCTCGAGATTCTCCCACAGATATTTGGCACTTTTGTTTAGGCTTACCAACTTGTTGAAGTCGATCACTTCAATGCCTTCAGGTACCAGCACATAGTCAGTACCAATAGTCCTAAGTGTAAAGCCTTTTTTTATTCTCATGGTCTGTTTCTCTTATTATAGCAGTTTAATATGTATTCTTGTCAGGCAGTAAAATGGTCTTGAAAGTAAGAAAGATTATCCTGCAATCAAGCCAAACACTCCAATGTTTTATGTAGAAATTGTCAAGTTTCACACGATCGGACATCAGTCGAAGCTCCTTCGTCTCTCCGCGACGCCCCATTACTTGTGCAAGACCTGTAATCCCTGGTCTGACTGAAAGACGGTCCGTATAATTGCATATCAGTTTAGAGTACATCTCTGTGTGAACTAACATGTGTGGTCTTGGCCCAATGACAGACATGTCGCCTATTAAAACATTCCAGAACTGGGGTAGTTCGTCAAGGCTGGTTTTTCTCAAAAACAGTCCGAATGGGAAAACCCTTTCGTCATCACCTGTCGCTTGCTTGGTGTCAGCTTCTTCGTTCAAGTGCATGGAACGAAATTTGTACATGAGAAAAGAATGTCCATCCAGTCCATCACGTTGTTGTTTGAAGAATACAGGTCCCTTGCTTTGCATTTTTATTCCTATCGCTATAATTGGAAATATCAGTACGGTAACGCACAATGCTACAGTTGCAAAGACCACATCAAAGAATCTCTTGGGTATGCTGTTGGCGACAATTTTTCCTTTATCATTCATAATTCTCTCATAATATACCAGATGAAAAGAGGATTGCCGATGATATATCTTTTCCACATCCTCTTGGGCTCGTTCAATAATCTGTATAACCATTCCAAAGCATGGTTTTGACACCATAAAGGTGCTCTTTTAACAGTACCTGCATAGAAATCAAAGACCGCCCCAATTGTTCCTACATGGCAATTGATTTTTAGCTCATTCCAATGCTGATAAGTCCATTTCTCCTGTTTGGGAGCTGTCATGCCAATCCAAAGCAAATCGGGATTGGCTTTATTGATGGAACAGATTATATTTGCATTGTCTTCCTCTGTAAAGACTGACTTGAAAGGTGGTGAATATGTCACGATTTCTAAGTTTTGGAAATCAGTCATGGCTCTTTTCTTGATATTTTCCAATACCTTTTCGGATGAACCCACAAACATTACTCTTGGCTTCCTTTCGGTTGCTTTCCGCATGGCACTTTTTGAGTCGAGTCGTTGCATTTCAAACATAAACAAGTTCCATCCAGCAATCCGTTCTTTTGGTTGAGATTTGGCTCTTAAATATTTACAGGCCATTACAATACTGCTCCCGTCAGGAATCAAGTAGTCTCCTTTCGTCAATGCTTCTGCAAAAAGGCAATCTTTTTGCGCAATATTGAATGAGTGGGCGTTGATGGTGTTGATGAGCTTTTTCCCCTCAGGAATGAGTCTCATAGCCTCCTTCGACTCCATAATTGTCAGTTCAGATAATCTCATGATTTATGGTAGTAATCGATGTAGGATGTCAGCCATTCTTTTTTCGAAGATGTCAAGTGTAAAATTGTCTTTAAACTTCTCAAATCCATCCATCCCCATTTTCTCTCGTGATGACTTGTCATTCAGTAATGACGATAGTTTGTTTGCCAAATCATCGGCATCGTTTTTCTTGCAGATAAGTCCATTCTCGCCATCCTGAACAATGTCAGGGATACCTCCTTCATCAGTCGTAACAATCGGTAGAGAATGTTGCATAGCCTCTAACAAAACCAGAGGGAAACACTCATTGAGGGTCGGAAATACAAACATATCAGCATCTTCATAAAAATGCTGCTTTTCCTTACCATATTTCCCGCCGTGGGGAACAACTATATTGTTAAGTTCTCTCACATGAATCTCTTTGTCTAGACGATTTAAATCAATGTCAGCAGTTTCATTACCCACAATATCGCAGGTAAAAGCACATCCTTGATCTTTCAGTATTTTCATGGCATCGAGTAGTACCAATATTCCCTTTTCAATCAGAAGGTTGCTTAAGAATAGAATCCTTGGCACTTCGTTGTGCTTGCCTTTTTTTATGTCCTGATTGTAAGGAATTCCATTGGGACAGATATAGACATCCTTGCTGACGACATATTTGCTGATGTCAGCATAAAGCCTATCTGACAATAGAATGACTTTTATTCCCTTGAAAAAACGTTTATAAAGCAGGTTGTCAAATCCCCTGTCTTGGTGGGTTATCACTCCTTTGTTATGGTAGTGTACCACAATCTTACAGTCCATGAATTTCAACAACGTCATCACGATAGAATCCTTGTAGAAAGGTCCACCTTTGGCATTTGGGGTCATGTACACAAGATTGGGCTTATATCTCTTGACAGACTGGATTATGTTTCGAATTAGATGACAGAAGCTAACGAGCTTCCATATCTTAAACTTCCCTACATCATCCAAATGTCCAGCAGTGGTCAAGTTGACAAAATGACAATCAAACTCGCTGTTGATCAGTTCCGAGTCACGGATGTACTTGCCTATCGTGGCAGCTCCATGTACAGGTGGAGGCAGGTGAAGAATGAACAGGATGCTATCTTTCATATCTCATTTTGCAAATGATGTATAAGACAATTCATCAGATATTGATAGCTTTCAGTCATATTATCACATCTCAATTTGTCAATGATAAGAGCGTGATGAGGGTTTTGTTCCATTGATCGTTTCATCTTCTCCTCCAAATCGTTTATGCTATATGGGTCGAATGTGTAGCCATTTATCCCATCTTTAATCAGAAACGACGAACCAGCTCTTTTTGAGATTAAGCTCCAACAACCAGCAAGTAGAGCCTCGTTTGTGACAGCTCCGAAAGGCTCATGAACTGAGGCTAAGACAAAGCAGTCTGCTATATTGTACCACAGATATAAATTGTCATCTTCCAATAATCCTGTAAAGATAATCCTGTTTTTGGTACTTTTCGCAAGGAGCTCTAAAGATTGTTTTTCCTCACCATCGCCAATAATGACCAAGACACATTCGCCATTTAAGTTGGAAAATGCTCGGATTATACTGCTCACATTTTTAATCGTCACAAGACGACCTACATATAAGAATACATACTTGTTGCTCAATTTATACTTTTCAATGGTTTGGAGACTTTGTGGAATCAAGCGTTTGTAAACATCTCTGGCTTTCTTCTCGTCTTTTATTATGGGGAAGAAAAAACCTTTATGATATTGCTTTTGATACAATTCTATGACTTTAGGCTCTGGAAGAATGATTTCATCTATGTAAGGGGCTAAAACCTTTCTGCCTATCTTATGCATTGTGAAAGAGTATTCATGATCTTTAGCCATGATATAATTGTCATCACAAATGGAAATAATTTTAAAATGGGATCCGGATAAGTACTTGAAAATAGTTACAAGAATTGTTGTCAGACCGAATTCATTGACTATTACTATGTCTGGTTTAAAAGATTTTATATGTTTCAATACATCACCATATAGAACCCACTTCTTTATTTTAATTATTTCCTTTAGAAAAAAAGGAGTATAGTTGAATTGTGATTCTATCAGGGAATAATTTATCTTATTGGACATAAGATCCTTGTGGAACAGACAAACCCGTGTCTCAAAGCATTCATTAAGACGATTGAAGAAGTCTATCCTGTATGGAGCTACAGTTGGATGGAATATCAGAAGTCTCTTTTTATCCATTATTTTTTGTATTGTTGTTCTTAACTCATCATACTAAAGATTTATTACTATCAGGCAAGACTATCTCATTTGTGGCAAGCTCTCTTTTTTTCATTGTCGATACAATAATTCCAATGATGAACATAACTATCCATGTTCCTTGGGTTGATTCTATCGTTATGTATGAGAGGCCTCCAATGATATAGGTTGCAAAGAGACTCAGAGAAACGTAAAACATCTCTCTGTCTTTAGTCTTACAAATGAACCTGAATATTGTTACTATGAAGGCAATATATATTATTGAGCCTATATAGCCAATTGAGAACAGAACTTTTAAATAGTTGTTATGGGAATTTATGTCAATTGAAGGGCTAATGTCTGAACAAAGGTCGATTCCAATAAATCTTGTTATCAAGTTGCTGTTATTGAATATTTGATAAATCTCAGCCCAGGCAATTGTCCTTCCCTGGGTATTGGCTCCTGTATAAAGGCCATCAGAATCGTCCAACAATAGATATTCATCCCCCCAAATATCATTTAATGAAACCATAGCAACCAACACGATCAATCCTATCAAGAACGAATAGACTGCGAATTTCGAACTTATTCTAAGAGTCTTCCCTGTTCTTATTTCATGCCAATAGCAAACTAATAGGAATAGAGTGAATGCGGAAATGACATAATAGATTCTCGCATTGGCAATAAGAATGAAATAAAGGCATAAAAGTAGAATAATCCAATGGTATTTTATTGTATTGCGACAAAAAGAATAAACAATAAAACATTGCGACATAGCTAGTGCCAAATCTGTTTTGAAATAATAGAAACCTCTGAATGTGTTGATAGATCCCCATTCTATGAAGCCTAATCCAGTGATGAATGAAAATAAAGTAAAGAGTAGTACCGGTAGGAATCCTATGCGTATACATTGCATCACTTGTTCATAGTCGATTTGGTAGAACCTTCCCAAGAAATAAAGCATAAATGACGATTCTATTTTCAAGAATTGGGACAATCCGTTGATGTTTCGAAGAAAAGAGCAGAAGAAAAGGAGCATCAATAGCATCACTAGATAGTCAATTTTCTCGTAAACGGGTTGATATCTTGGAGAAAAGAAACCATATAGGCAAATGAGCATTAATATGATATCAAGTATTTGCAGCTGGTATATCATATCCACTAAAGGTTTCAGAAGAAATGTCAGTCCCATGTGTTTAGATCTCCAAATAAGACAATCTATTATCGCCTCAATTAAAAGTCTTTGGAAAGGATTGCTCTTTATTTCTTATGGTAATAACGAGTCGTAATTGAACTTTTTCTCGCTCTGCTTTACTCAAACCAATAAAATAGGCTGAAACAAGTGCTGCAGCCAAGACTAAAGAAAGACGTCCCAAATGCCATAACGGGCTATCAATTATGATGAAGTTAGTGAGTGCCATAAATAAGATAACTGGCAGACTGGTCATTACAACAGGCAGGTAAGCATTTCTGCAATAACTAATCACGGGGAAGTGAAGGATTGCATGTGCCATGTAAAGTTGGATAATGCGCCAAATGATATCAGCTATGATGAATACAACCAACAGTGTATAAGATGGAAATCCATTTCTAAACAACAGATAACCGATAGGAATGCAAGAAATGGTAATCAAGCTATAGGTGATTCTGAATTTAGAAACCTTGCCTGAGGCGTTGACTACATAACTGATGCCTCCATCAGTGAACATAACAAGGGCCATCAGTAAAATCATTTGGCAAAATTGCAATGCGCCTTCTGGCACTGTTACCAACCAGATATGCAAGATGAAATCCAACTCAGACCATAAGGGAAAGAACCCTAAAGACAACATCAATAAAGAATATTTGCCTATACGGTTGGTGAGGAAATATACACGGTTGAAATCGCCACTACTATAACTCTGCGTTATCTGAGGAGCAGCTGCTTTTATGAGGTTCTCTGCAAATGGAGAGATGTTGCGGTTGATGGTTTGTGCAACAGCAAAGGCTCCGTTCACCACTGTACCGAAGAAATGGTTGATTAGCAACAAACTTCCTTGCCCTCTGCATAAGTTGGCAAAGGTTGACATCAATGTGTAATAGCTGTAACTTAAGACTATTTTATACAAATTCCATTCTTTAATGATCCGCCATTTAACCACATCTTGCCAATAGCGATGGGAATAAACGTGATATACTATAAATGATGTCAGCATGGTTAGCGTTTCGATGAGGGCAAAAGCTCTGAGGCGATTACCATCGAAAGTCTGCAGCCAAAATAATAATCCCAACTGTACCACTTTGACCGAAATAGCAACCGTGGCTGTGAAGAGGAATTTCTCTGTTGCATTGAATAGACTGGAATAGGGTACGTTGATGATGCCTATGCAGCATACGAGGGTTGACACCTGAAAAACAAACATGGCATCGGCTTCCTTACCTACATCTGCATTCAGGAAATGATGAATGTAATATACTCCTCCAACTTCTAACAATAGGAAGATGATGAAAGCCATCAGGATGTGAAGCACATTGCAGACGTTGAATATGCGGTTCAAATTCCCATCTTTCTTCCCTCGTTCTACATTGATGAATCGGATGGTGGTGCCTTCCAACGATTCAGAGATGAAGGAAAAAAGCAATACAATACCACCAACCACACTGTTAAGGCCAAAGTCGGATACACCTAAAGCTTCGAGGGCAAGTCTTGAAGTGTAAAGCCCCAAAAGCATTCTAAGGAGCATTTGGCCATAAACGACCAATGTGTTTTTGGCTATTCTCTTGTTGCCACTGTGATAATCAGGACTCATGCGATTGCCTGCGCTCAGGACCATCGAATATGCTTAAAAGCCTCAATAGAGGCATTATGTCATTTTCCTTTTTTAAGATGTAACCCGTAGTGAAAATGAAAGCCAACATCAGTGAAACGAGACAAATCTGCTTGCGCTTTGGCCCAGCTTTGTAAATTGGCACAGTTGCCGACTGAATGGTGGTGAATGCCGGAGTATCTTCCTGAACTTTTGCTTTCGCAGCCTGTAACTGGGTGGCAACCTGCAGATAGACATTGCGGCTCAATTGGAGGTTCGTTTCCAGTTCGGCACGTTTTTGGCGACTCGTCTCCAAGAATGTCCTCATGTTGGCATCGGCATATTCGGCATATTCCTTGCTTGACTTTTCGTAGTTGGTTTTGGCCTCATCGTAAAGGTTCTGTACATATTCTAAATCCACTCGGGCTTTTTTTGTGCGGTAGTTGGTGATTGCTTGTTGTAGGCGCACCAAGACTGAGTCGGCAATCAACGCACAAATCTCAGCATCCTGATCTGTCACTTTTATGGTGATGGCACGATTCTTTTTGTCAACATCACAGGTTATTTTCTTGTTGAGTGATTTGGCTATTGATGTCTGTCTCTTTGTCAATCGGTAAGGGTTGATGGGCTTTACCTCTCCGTCAACATCTTTACTGAATAAGGAGGAAATCCAACCCATGGGAAGGGTCCACCAAGGTGACTTCTGTTCATTAGCTAGATAATCATAATAGGTAAACTCCTGCCCATCGCTTCTTGTTACCTTGATGGGGAACAATGAAGTACTGAAGTCAACGGACTTCATCAAATCAGGATAGAGTGTTGGAGTGATGGCATCGGCATTACGAGATGAACTGCTTAAATTAATGCCAAGTGTATTGGCAATGTTAGACAAGCTGTTGGATGAAGGACTGACGCTGGTGGATTCTGGTGCCAACATTACCGTGCAATTATAGTATTTTGGCAATGAAAGCGATATAACTACTGCCAAAACAGCCACGGCTGGGATCACTTTATAATATAGCTTACGATGTTTCTTGATATCGGCCCATAACTTGCGAAAGTCTATAGATGCCCGTTTCTCTCTCATAATATTTGTCTCACTCATTGTTTTAATTATTTAATTAGGTGTGCTATGGTGGCGAACATGGTAGCGATGGATGATATACCTGTACCAACGGCGAGCCACCTTGACAGGGCATTCTCATCGCGAGGCGCCTTGGTAGGTACAACGATTTCACAGCCAGGCTCGATCTTGCTGTTCTTAGCCAATCCCATGGTGCCGTTTTGATAAACCACATAGGTGTGTTTCTTCTTGGCGCGATTGCCAAAGCCACCAGCCTGCTTGATGTAATACTTATAGCTCTTGCCATCTTCATAAGCAACTGTGTTTGGAGAACTTACGTTGCCACTGATGCGAACGGTGTGGTTGAAACGGGGTACAATCAAGCGGTCGCCATCCACCAACTCAATGTCTTGAGCAGATCCAGGATTCTCAAGGGCTACATCGAGGTGAATGCCTACTGAATAAGTATCGCCAATTGTCACTTGCTCAATTACAACTGAGTCTTGGCCACTTGCGCTCTGCTTGGCTGTTTTGAGCACGTTCTCCATACGAGCTCTTTCATCTTCGGTCAAGCGACGTATCAGTCTGGCTCCTCTTATATATGAACCGGGAATAACTCCGCCAGCTGCCTTGATGAGATCGGACAAGCGTTGGTTCTTCTTCTCCATGTTGTAGGTGCCTTGAAAGGCAACTTCTCCTTCTATCGAGACATTGATTTGGTTTTGGAAAACGGGACTTGTCCTCACATGCACCACATCGTATGGCTGGAGTGTGAAACTGCGGTCGCCTTCCACCATATAGTTGTTTTTTAAGGCAAAACTGAAGGTCTGGGCTAACTCCATGGTTGCCTCACGAGCATTTGGGTCACGTAGGCGACGCGAAACATCCACTTTTACTGTAGATGCAGCATCGGTAAGACCACCTGCCAGCAAAACCAAATCTTCTATACTCATGCCTTCGGCATATTCAAAGACTCCTGGAAATATCACTTCCCCATCAATCGTTACAGTTCTCAGATTCTGGAGTTCTTCGATGGTTGGAATGAAAAGTATGTCTTCATTCTGTAATGGTACATCGGGAGAAGTTCCTCTCATGATTCCTTCCACATTTACAGAAATAACCTCCTGGGTGCGATTGATTTTCATGCGACGCAAGACAGCCCTGGATGTCATTGCCTCTTCTTTTAAACCAGCCGCACTTTCAATCAGGGAGCGAACAGTTGTGACCTTTTCTCCAAGATGATACATCCCTGGACGAAAAACCGCGCCTCGAATTTCCACCATGTTCTTATAGCGGTCGATAATGGGCTCAACTGCAATGGAGTCGCCATCAGTCAGCAAGAAGGTGGCAAAATTAGCCTCCTCCACATTATAAACGGTGCGCAAGTCCTCGCTCTTTCTGACTACACGCATTACCTTTTTGTAGGCATCACCAGTAAATCCACCGCTATATCTCAATAAATTGCTGATGGTTTCTGTACTCTTCACCTCATAGGCCATAGGACGTTTTACTTTGCCGGTTATATCGACAATGCTTTCATAGGCCCCAACCTGAATCACATCGTTGTCTATCAGGGTCACATTTCCTGCCAGACGTCCATTGAGGATGAATTCATATACATCTACCGCAGCAATCTGCTTGCCCTGACGATAAACTTTGATGTCGCGCAAAGTGCCGAGATCGTCAATGCCACCTGCCATGTAAAGGGCGTGAAAAACTGTGGCAAATGCGCTGAGTGTATAAGTACCAGGCGTTTTCACCTCTCCTAAAACGTTTACTACGATGGTGCGGGTTTGACCAACACTCACTTTAATCTCGGACTCAGAATAATAATGCCCCATCTTTTCGGATATGCGGTTTTTAGCTCCTGAAACCGTTAACCCGCTGACTTGTACAGGCCCCACGTTAGGTGTGGTTACTGTGCCATCTGGACTTACAGTCAAGCTTTGGGTCTCTTGTGTGGCTCCATAGATGTCGATGATTAGTTGGTCGCCTGGACCGAGTACATAATTTTGTGGGGTAGGGATATTCATCTGCGGCTCGAAAGTGAGCAAGTGGTTGTTGAAAATGTCGTGTCCAAAGACAGTTTTACCTGTTCCTCGCTCAGTATTCATGCCTGTTTTTGACAGCTGTTCCTCCGCAATCTTCAACGGAGCATTGTTTTCTCTCATGCGATTGCTGGAATTATTCACAATACCGTTAGTCTCACCATTGAGACCGGATTTCTCAAGCTGCTGATTGTAGCGTTGTTGCATTTGCTGAATCTGGGCCATTGTGGCACCACGCTTCAACAAGTCGGATGCGATGTCACTTTCCGATTTGCCAGCCTGACGTTGTTGGATTGCGTATTGCATAATTTGCGACTCGCTCATGTTTTGTGCGTTAGCCATAATGAAACAGCTAAAGCACAAGATGAAAAATAGAATTCTTCTTATCATTATAATTCGTTTTTTATTCAATAATTTGCAGGAAAGCAGAAGGCACATAGGCTGTTGCTGTCAAACCCACATTCGAAATGGTTACGATGACACGTTGCTGTCCCTGGATTCTCGCAACTTTTCTTTCAACGCCCTTGAACATTCCATCAATCACTCTGACCCTTCTACCGTAAAAGGCTCGAAAACATACCATTGCATGCCAAAGTCATGGGCATATCTTACCGACACCCCTGAGCCTGAGCTTTTGGCTTCGGGGATGGCATTGAAGGCAAATTCAATGCATGGAGATTCTGCACCTTCTCCTGAGGTTTTCACATTAGACAATGTGATATTCATGGCTTTTGTTTCCAAGATTTGGCAAAGTTACTGTTTTTTTAGATTTCATCCAAAATTACAGTCTTTTTTTTTGTTATTGCATTCTCTATGCAAACTTACGAAAAACACCCCAATGCACGAACCTATGTTCATGGCGTCACGAACCTAGCTTCGCTTTAGGCTTACTCGTGCCATACCTTTGACTAAGCTTAGAGTATGGCTAGAGCCTGCTTAGAGTAAGGCTAGAGTATGGCTAAAGGCTTTTTTCCTGCCATTTTCTTTGCGAAAACGCCTTTTTGTATTTA